>NZ_VMLJ01000009.1:45987-50924 GCF_013276615.1 Streptococcus sp. 1621 | reverse complement strand
CATCATCTAGCACTGCTTTTACTGCATCTACTTTTGCTTGTGCTGCTTTAGCTTCTTCTTTAGTCGCATTATTTTCTTTTGCTAAAACTTTTTCAGCTTCAGTTTTTGCTTCTTCTAATTGTGTTTTTAACGCTTCAAATTTTGTATTATATTCATCAATACTATTTGGTGTTTTACCTCTTGTATCTGCTTTTTTCAATGCTTCAGAATCTGCTTTTAATTTAGCTTTTTCGTCTGCTGTGGCTGCTGCGATTAATCCATCTTTGGCTTGTTGTAAAGCTGTTTTTTTGGCATTAACTGTTGCTAAAGTATCTCTAACCTTTGCTACAGTTGCATTTTCGTCATTAATAACTGTTTCTGCTGCTTGAATTGCTTCTTGTGCAGCTGTTTTTGCAGCGTTATATGCTTTGGCACTATCTGCTGTTTTGCCTGGTGTTGGATATGTTGCTGTTACTAAGGTACTTAACGCTTCTTTTGCATTGCTTAACTCTGTTTTATCAACTCTTAATGCCAATTGTTTCAACAAAGTTGACTCTAAAGCTTCTTTATATTCTGCTGTCTTCTTAACATCCGTACTCGTTACAAGTGTCTGTCATTAGCCGAACTAATTCTAACCTTATATGAATTAGTTCCCACTGGCAAAGTAATCTCTTTACTAGTAAAAGTTCCTCCAGTTCCTAAAGGTTTATATTTGTCTTGAGACAATTCTTCTAATGCAGCAGCGGCAGTTGTCACTCTAAGACTTCCCTTAGCAGGTTTACCATTTACTGCAGCTACAACTGTTTTCTTCGCATCATCTACATTAACTCCAGGGTCAAATTCAGTAGAATATACCAATGATTCTGAACCATTAACTTCACTAAATACCTCTACTTTGTATTTGGCTCTTGACTTTTGTCCGTCTCCTTCCATAAGCCCGCTATATCCAGTTTTAAACTGTACATTTACTTTTGTCTCATCTTGAGAATGATATACTTTAAATCTCTTTTCAATACCTTTATAACCTTTTACACCTATCGAAACAATTTGTCCCATACTATCTTTCTGGTTAGATTCATACGGTTGACTATTATAAGATTCTTTATTTTGAGTAGCTTGAGTTCTCACTTCTGATAAGAATAACATATAATTTCTATCTCTATTAAATGACTGTTCTTCTAACCAAGCTGTTTTCGAAGGACCAACAACGTTTACCGTTTCTATTGGAAAAACGCCTTTCTCCGTTTTTCTTGCTATAGCAAACTTCCCTGCACTTCCATCTTCTTGACTTACTGCTTTCCAGCCACCAAATTCAGTAATTTCAGCAACTCTTCCAGCTGTAACTCCTTTTTCATCCCCTAAAGTATTCATATCTTGTACTTTTTTATTATTCTCAATATAGTTAGGCAATGTTTTTAATTTATTAGTTAAAGTAGCAAAATCAGCATTCTCTGCCGGTGCAATATACGTTTGATTCGCAGACGGGTCATCATTTGTAGTAGTTGCATCTGTACGGAATGGGTTATTTGTATTCAAAGCTTTTCCATTACGTTCATCTCTAGAACCTGAGTGTGCAATTGAATTAGTTTCTGTAACTTTTTCAGTATTCGTTGCTTTAATCCCTACAGTAGCTTTTCCATTTGTCGTATCTACTGCTGGTGCTTCTTTTTTCTCTTCTGGTTTTGTTTTTAGCTGTGTAGTTACTGTAACAAGTTTATTATATGCTCTAGTTAATTCTTCTTGTATTTTTGCATTGTTTAATACAGACTTAGCTTCATCTAAGGCTGTTTTTAATTGATTCACACTATCTTCTGTTTTAGAAGCATATTTCCCGTTCGTAAATTTCCCATCAATATCTTCAATTAATTTTGTTAAGGCTGTTTTATTTAGAGTTTCTTTTGAGCTTCCTACCACATCTCCCTCTGGTTTATTCTCAACATTTGTAGCAGAAACTGAAGTATTAGTTTCTTCAGTAGACACACCTGTAGTAGATGAGTTACTCAATATAACAGGATCAGGAGTTTGTTTATTCTCATTCACACCCACTACATTTTGACTTTGTTCAGCCGCTTGTACATCTTCAACTGAACTAACCGCAAAAAAGACTGATCCTAATAAGACAGATGCAGCACCCATTGAAAATTTGCGAATGGAGAAACGTTGACGCTCATTAAATTTAAATTGTTTCATTGTTACCTTTCTTTTTATCTTATTCAAAATATCTCAAAAGCATATTGTACTCTAAGATTTTTAAAAATAAGAAGCGACCTCCTTATATCTTTCAGAAAGTAAGAAGCCTAGAACGATTTTATAATTTTATAACCTATTATATCAATTTTTATATCATTTGAATATTAAAAACTCTTAAAAATATTGATTATATACGAGAGGTAACTTCTCAAAGTAATTTCCACCATAGCGGAACTTTATCTGAAACGCTTTCAGATAAAGGGATTTTGTGCGCTCTTTTTTTCGATTCATTCTGGCTACAAAAGCGATGAAATCAAGCATGATTAAAACCAGTGGAACTTACCCTGACATGGAATTCCACTGGTTTTTACGATTTTTATCAGACTAACTTCCACTTGGATTAGCGGTGGAACTTAGTTTGGGAATTTAGCCTTTTTTGCATTTATACATTAGTTGAGCTAGTCATACGAAAAATATGAATAGTCTTCATTTTTAATTGTTCTTATTTTTCAAGTAAGCTAAGTGCTTCAGCATCTGCAATGATGGTCACATCAGGGTGATTTTGTAGGCTACTTGCTGGTAGGTTCTCAGTCACTGGACCAGACACCGTTCCGGCAATGGCTTCTGCTTTCGACTCACCGTAAGCAAAGAGAAGGATTGACTTGGCATCCAAGATGTTTTTAATCCCCATTGAAATGGCTTGGGTTGGGACGTCTTCAATCTTGTCAAAGAAGCGTGCATTGGCTTCAATAGTAGACTGATCCAGTTCTACTAGATGCGTTTGACTGTCAAATGGAGTACCAGGCTCATTAAATCCGATATGTCCATTACGACCGATTCCCAAGATTTGCAGGTCAACTGGATGGTCAGCCAAAATTTGGTTGTAGCGTTCAACTTCAGCTTCAGCATTGTCCTTAACACCACGAGGCAAGAAACTTTCTTTAAATGGTTTTTGGTTGAACAAGTTTTCTTGCATGAAGTGACGATAAGACTGAGGATTGTCGCCTTCAAGGCCTACATACTCATCAAGGTTGACACTGGTTAGATTTGAAAAATCAAGGTCACTCTCAACAATTTCCTTGTAAAATTCAAGTGGACTGCTTCCTGTCGCAAGTCCTAGAGTTTGAGCGCCGTTGGCCAATTTTTCCTTCAAAATCTCAAAAGCAACTTTTCCACCTTCGATTTGGTTTTCAACTTTAATAACTTTCATCTTTTCATCCTCCATTTCTATCTATATTTATTATATGGTATAGACCAATTTTTGTCAAGTGAAAACGATTTAATTTCTAAAAAAAGAGCGTCCAAACTTGAAACATGTTATAATGGATAGGATTAGAACTTAGAAAGAATGAACAGATATATGAATACAGCTGATTTTGATTTCCACTTACCCGAGGAATTGATTGCCCAAACGCCCCTTGAAAAACGTGATTCCTCTAAACTCCTCATCGTCAATCGTGAGACGGGAGAAATGCAGGATAAACACTTCCACTCTATTATTGATATGCTGGAACCTGGTGATGCCCTTGTCATGAACGACACCCGCGTTCTCCCTGCCCGCCTCTATGGTCAAAAGGAAGAAACAGGAGGCCATGTGGAACTTCTCCTGCTCAAAAATACTGCTGGAGATGAGTGGGAAGTCCTGGCAAAACCTGCCAAACGCCTCAAAGTTGGCACTCGTGTCAGCTTTGGTGATGGTCGCCTCAGCGCAGTCGTTACGGAAGAATTGACCCACGGGGGCCGCATTGTCCGCTTTGAATACCAAGGAATTTTCCTAGAAGTTTTGGAAAGTCTGGGTGAAATGCCGCTACCGCCTTATATCCATGAAAAACTGGATGACCGTGAACGCTATCAAACAGTTTACGCCAAGGAAAGTGGCTCTGCTGCTGCACCTACTGCTGGTCTTCATTTCACCAAAGAACTACTGGCAGAAATCCAAGCTAAGGGTGTTCATCTGGTTTATCTGACTCTTCATGTCGGACTCGGAACCTTTAGACCCGTTTCAGTTGACAATCTGGACGAACACGAAATGCACTCAGAATTCTACCAACTTTCTGAGGAAGCTGCTGCCACCCTTCGCTCTGTTAAGGAAAATGGTGGTCGCGTCATCGCTGTCGGAACCACTTCTATCCGCACCTTGGAGACTATTGGTTCCAAGTTTGATGGGCAAATCCAAGCAGATTCTGGCTGGACCAATATCTTTATCAAACCTGGGTATGAGTGGAAGGTCGTGGATGCCTTCTCAACCAACTTCCACCTGCCAAAATCAACTCTGGTCATGTTGGTTTCTGCCTTTGCAGGCCGTGAATTAGTCTTAGATGCCTACCACCATGCCATCCAAGAACACTACCGCTTCTTCAGTTTCGGTGATGCCATGTTTATTTATTGAGAAATAATTTCTCTAAATCTTCTAATACCAATAAATCGCTAAGATATTATATCTACAACAGATTACGTTGGCTCTCCAAATTGATTCATCTATATTTTATTTCAGCTTCCTATATTTTCTTCGCTGTTTGTAAATCAAAATGCAAGACACATGAGTAGCACCATATTTGTTACTCTTATCTGTCCTCTCAAGAGAGTATTATGAGTTGTTTCAGAATCATTCACTACTTTGACCCTGACTCTCCTTAGTCTCAAAATCAAAGACTTATACTCTTCAAAAATCTCTTCAAACCGCGTCAACGTCACCTTGCCGTAGGTATGATTACTGACTTCGTCAGTTTCATCTACAACCTCAAAACACTGTTTTGAGCTGACTTCGT
>NZ_VMLJ01000009.1:0-45981 GCF_013276615.1 Streptococcus sp. 1621 | reverse complement strand
TTTTCATTGAGTATTAAACAAAAAGTGAACAAACCTGAATTCTAATGTACAGAAGACTAGGCTTGTTCACTTTTTTATAGTCGCTATAAGATGAGCTTATCTATAGCTTTTTATACATAATTATATATTCAGATATACTATTATCAATTGTGTCGCAGGGAGGAATCTATTAACGCACCCATTCACCATTATCATTGACTCTATAGCCATCTATACTTGTATTGACCGCTAGCTCACCCGATGCGTTTACATAATACCATTTACTACCAACTTGGAACCATTGATTGGCTTTCATAGAACCGTTGCTGTTGAGGTAGTACCATGAACCATTATTTTGTAGCCAACCTGTCTCCATAGAACCATTATCGTTTAGATAGTACCATGAACCATCAACTTGCTCCCAACCTGTTGCCATGGAACCGTTAGAGTTGAGGTAGTACCATAAACCATTCACTTGTACCCAACCTGTTGCCATGGAACCGTTAGAGTTGAGGTAGTACCATGAACCATTCACTTGTACCCAACCTGTTGCCATGGAACCATCAGTATTATAAAAATACCACATACCATTTTCTTGTTTCCAGCCTGTTGGCGCAACTGGTTTAGCTGGTTCTACTGCTGCATCCGTTCCTTGATTAGATGTAACAGATACAGGATACGAAGGAATAGATGATTTCTTAGGAACAACAACTTTTTCAGGTTCTCTCGTCCCTCTCCTTATACGTCTTTTTACCATCTCTTTAGTAATTTGACGAGAAGTAGTTTCTTCAATTGTTCCATCACGTTCATCTACAGTATAGATTGTAGTAAGCGTAATTTCACCAATTTCTCCTGCTTCTTCTATTTCTTGACCTTTATCAAGAGTTGGGTCATCGAGATATTCTGTTTCGATTGGGATTACTTTTGTTTCAACGCTATCCTTAGCTGGAACTTTAACAATAATAGGTGTAGCTGCTTTAGTAACCGTCTCCGAAACAGTTGCTACCGTAATATCGCCTGTCTTAGAATCAACTTTATAACTAGTCGTAACTGTTTTCAGTCCATCTTCGCTTGGAATAGTCGTAGGTTGACTTCCTCTTATATGTTCTGAATCCTTTTCATACCTCACTTCCGTGGAAGTTGTAGACTCAGTTGTTTCAGTCGGTTTTGTCCCAACTTTAACTACTTTCTTAACCATCTCAGTTGTTACTTCACTAGTCTTCTTATCTTCTACTGCCTTACCACCTTCGATTTTATAAGTAGTCGTAATGGTTTCAGTTCCTGCCTTACCTGGACGAGTTGGATCATCTTTCTTTTCCCCTTTAACAAGAGTTGGATCTGCTTCATACTCTGTTTCGATTGGAATAGCCTTTGTTTCAACGCTATCCTTAGCCGGAACTTTAACAATAATAGGTGTAGCTGCTTTAGTAACCATCTCTGAAACAGTTGCTACCGTAATATCGCCTGTCTTAGAATCAACTTTATAACTAGTCGTAACTGTTTTCAGTCCATCTTCGCTTGGAATAGTCGTAGGTTGGCTTCCTCTTGTATGTTCTGGATCCTTTTCATATCTCACTTCCGTGGAAATTGTAGGCTCAGTTGTTTCAGTCGGTTTTGTCCCGACTTTAACCACTTTCTTAACCATCGCAGTTGTTACTTCACTGGTCTTCTTATCTTCAACTGCCTTACCACCTTCGATTTTATAAGTAGTCGTAATGGTTTCAGTTCCTACCTTACCTGGACGAGTTGGATCATCTTTCTTTTCCCCTTTAACAAGAGTTGGATCCGCTTCATACTCTGTTTCGATTGGAATAGCCTTTGTTTCAACGCTATCTTTAGCTGGAACTTTAACAATAATAGGTGTAGCTGCTTTAGTAACCGTCTCCGAAACAGTTGCTACCGCAATATCGCCTGTCTTAGAATCAACTTTATAACTAGTCGTAACTGTTTTCAGTCCATCTTCGCTTGGAATAGTCGTAGGTTGGCTTCCTCTTGTATGTTCTGGATCCTTTTCATACCTCACTTCCGTGGAAATTGTAGGCTCAGTTGTTTCAGTCGGTTTTGTCCCGACTTTAACTACTTTCTTAACCATCTCAGTTGTTACTTCACTAGTCTTCTTATCTTCTACTGCCTTACCACCTTCGATTTTATAAGTAGTCGTAATGGTTTCAGTTCCTGCCTTACCTGGACGAGTTGGATCATCTTTCTTTTCCCCTTTAGCAAGAGTTGGATCCGCTTCATATTCTGTTTCGATTGGAATTACTTTCGTTTCAACGCTATCCTTAGCTGGAACTTTAACAATAATATTTCCTACTTCATCAACATCAGTCTCCGGTTCCTCCCCTTTACGGCGGGTATCGTCTTTAATAAATGTCACTCCTGTTCCATCAGCATGAACAAAACTTGTATTCAGGACTCCTCCTAAAAATAAAGTTAGCCCGATTATCACAGAACCAAAAATCTTTCCGAGTTTACGTAATGCATAGCGCTTATTGGTATTAGATTTTGCCATTACATCCTCCTTCTAAAAGTTACTACTTCTAGTATAGCATCTTTTCTGGCAAATGTTGAATAATATGTTTCATATATTAAATAAACTTATAATGATATATTGATTATTGAAATAACACTTTAACTATATCGTAATCAATCTCATATATAGAGGATTGCAGACATCTTATCTAAATACATGCTAATATATTTAAATACAAACATTCCAACTTGATAATTTTCACTCATCTTTCATCATTCTTTATACAACGATGCAGTAGCAATCGAATAGTTTGTTCATCAGAATTAGAATGTTTTAATATTAGATATTTTGATGAAAAACATAAATAAAATTTGTGGAATTTAATTCCCTAACTCGATAGAGGATTCTATTTTAAATTTAACAACAGCTAGGATTACACTATAAAACATATATTACTACCTGTTCGGCTGGAGAATCTAGTCGATTAGCTCCCTCTTAGTTACAAGCTTAAAGCGATTTTTTAACTAATACTAAATAAGATTAAAGAAGGAACTAGAACATCTGTCTTGTACTAATCAATATGCTATTTTAAAGTTGTAAATAAACTTGGAATACCCATTATTATATTTACAATAAATAGTTGACTTCAATGAAAACAAAAAAGAGAATTCAACATTCTTCCCTACTTATCTGATAATAAATAAGGTCCGCAAGATAGCCTTTTCTCTCTACACCATTGCTAATAGTCTTTAGATAGGACATTCCAGCCTTCTCCATGACACGACCTGAAGCTGGATTGAGACTGGCATATCGAGCTCTAACTTTTTGAAAACCTGCTTGAGTAAAACAGAAGTCCAAGACAGCTTTCAAGGCCTCCGTCATCATACCATGACCCCAGTACTTCTTGCCTAACACATAGCCAATTTCACAAGAAGAATTGTTCTCATCTATTGCAACGATGCTGATATCTCCTATCACTTGCTCTGGGTTCTCTTTGAGACAAATGGCCCATTTGTAATAGTTGAGATTAGTATAGGAGGCAACCCAATTTCGAATGGAGTTTCGAGTGACCTCGACATCAGGATGGGGATCCCAAGTGACGTAGGTTAGATTCTCAGCAGACGAAGCCCAATTTTGAAACATAGCTTCTGCATCACTTTCCACAAATCTTCTTAAAATCAAACGGTCTGTCTGTAATGTTTGCGTACCGATAGATTTCATGATGCTACCTCACTTTCTGATAGATGTTTCTCTGTCCAATCTCCATCGAAACTTGTTTTGCTTTTGAATTTCAAGGTAATAAGCTAAAAAGGTCCACTGGACCTTCCTCGCTTACCTGTTTCCATGCTCGGGGTAAAAAGATTAAACTCAGTGACAGCTAGAAAATGAGTTTTTCATATAATTTCTTGACGCAGTCGCTGTCTGGTTTGAAATGCGCTTTCCCAAGCTTTTTCAAACCTAGTCATCGTTGCGGGGGTGAGACTACGAAATCGAACTCTTCGAGTTACCGAACCTTCTCTCACTTTCTTATTTCAAGGTGAGAGGCTGAAAACCTCCACTGGAGGTTTTTCTTGCTTTTTAATTTCAGGGCAAGAAGCTAAAAAGTCCCCCGGACCTTTTTACTCCCAAAAGTCATCAAAGACGGTGATTGGTAGGTGGCGTTTGTGTTGGCCTTTGTGCCACCAGTTTTCGATTCTTGCTTGGGCTTCTGGGTTAATTGTTTTGCCTTCTAGGTAGTCGTCAATCTCTTCATAGGTGACTCCGAGGGCTACTTCGTCAGCTAAGCCTGGTTTGTCTTCTTCTAGGTCTGCTGTTGGGATTTTTTCATAAAGTGCTGGGTCTGCACCAAGTTCCTTCAAGAGTTGTTTTCCTTGACGTTTATTGAGGCGGTAAAGAGGGAGAATATCCGCACCACCGTCACCAAACTTGGTAAAGAAACCTGTGATATTTTCCGCGGCGTGGTCTGTTCCAATGACCGCTCCGCTATGGGAACCAGCAAGGGCATACTGAGCAATCATACGGCAACGTGCCTTGATATTGCCCTTGTTAAAATCTGAAACAGGACTACCTGTCGCTTCAACTGCTGCCGTCATGGCGTCAGCTGATTCCTTGATATTGACGACTAAACTGACATCTGGTTGGATGAATGCTAAGGCTTTTTGAGCATCTGCTTCATCAGCTTGCACTCCATAAGGCAGGCGGACAGCGATAAATTTATAGCTGTCGTCTCCCGTTTCTGCTCGCAGTTCTTCCATAGCTAATTGGGCCAAGCGCCCTGCCAAGGTTGAGTCCTGCCCTCCAGAAATTCCTAGTACAAAGGTTTTTAGGAAAGGATGTTTTTTCAGGTATCTCTTTAAGAAATCAATGGAACGACGGATTTCTTCCTGGGCATCAATCACTGGTTTCACGCCCAGTTCTTGGATAATCGCTTCTAGCAAACTCATTCTTCTTCTCCTTCACCAAGGGCTTCCTTGCGCATCTTATCAATCAAGTCCATCTTGTCTTGCCATACATCACGCGCCAAATCTACTGGATAATGTTGCGGATTGAGCACGCGCTTGTATTCATCCCAAAGCTTGTCAAATTCCTTACGAGCATAGTCCTGAATCTCAGTCAAGCTAGGCAGGTTATAAATCAATTTTCCGTCTTTGAAGATATCCACTAAGAGAGGAACAGCGTCAAAATTACGAACGGTCTTCTTGATATAAGTATAGGTCGGATGGAACATCTTGATTTCTGTCATGCTGGCAACATCTACGCCATCATAAGTGATGTAGTCGCCCTCTGACTTACCTTTTTCACGACTGGTAATGCGCCACACCTGCTTCTTACCTGGCGTCGACACTTTTTCCGCATTATTTGACAGCTTGATGGTATTACGCATGTTACCATTTTCATCTTCAATCGCAACAATCTTATAAACCGCCCCAAGAGCTGGTTGGTCATATGCTGTAATCAGCTTAGTACCTACTCCCCAAACATCAATCTTAGCATGTTGCATTTTGAGGTTAAGGATGGTATTTTCATCAAGGTCATTTGATGCATAAATCTTAGCATCAGTAAATCCTGCCTCGTCCAGTTGTTGACGAACTTTTTTAGAAATATAGGCAATGTCTCCAGAGTCAATGCGGACACCAAGGAAATTAATCTGGTCACCCAGCTCACGCGCCACCTGAATGGCAGCGGGTACCCCAATTCGAAGTGTGTCATAGGTATCCACAAGAAAGACGCAATTTTTATGGGTCGCAGCATAAGCCTTGAAAGCCTCATAATCATTACCATAAACCTGCACCAAGGAATGGGCGTGAGTCCCCAAGACAGGAATATCAAAGAGTTTACCAGCACGCACATTGCTGGTTCCATTAGCACCACCAATCACCGCTGCGCGTGTTCCCCAGATAGCCGCATCCATTTCTTGAGCCCGACGTGTCCCAAACTCCATCAAGGGTTCATCTTCAATAACCGAGCGAATACGAGCTGCCTTAGTCGCCACCAAGGTCTGGTAGTTGACGATGTTCAAAAGGGCTGTTTCGACCAACTGACATTGGGCTAGAGGGCCTTCCACCTGCACAATCGGTTCATTAGCAAAAACCAGGTCTCCTTCTTGGGCAGAACGAACGGTCAACTCCAACTTGAAATTGCGGAGGTAGTCCAAGAATGCCCCATGATAGCCCAGCGACTCCAAATAGGCAATATCACTATCTGAAAAACGCAAATCTTCAAGATAGTTCACAATTCTTTCCAAACCAGCAAAAACCGCATAGCCGTTCTTAAAAGGCTGCTGGCGGAAATACACCTCAAAAACCGCCTTTTTATTGTGAATCCCCTGGTCAAAGTAAACCTGCATCATGTTAATCTGGTACAAGTCCGTGTGCAATGTCAAACTATCATCTGGATACATACTTTTCCTACTTCCTTAGCTAGAAACCCATGAAAATTTTCAAGAACTTTCATGTATTCCAATAAATTAGTACTATTATATCACATTTTAGCTGGATTGAGAAAAGAGTAACAAGCTATTCACCACTCTCTAGTTCATCCATATCTTGTTCAAACTTTTTCTGAGCCCATTCACCATAGCTCTTCAGACCAAGATTGCCAATAAAGACCCATGGAAGGTAAATGACATAAGTAATCGCCCAAGCAGATAGGTATTTAACGTTCAAAGGATTGTACTGATAAATTTCTATGTTGAATTGATAATTCTGCAACATCAAAAGAGCCGTAATAGCCAAGGTTAGACAAAAACAACCCAAAATCGTAAAATGAAAACGACTATAGTAGGTCACTCCCAGATAACGGGCACGATTGAAAAAGAAGAAAATTCCTACTATCAGGGTATAGACTAGAAAATTCGGATTAAAAAGAGAGGGAGCCAACACTGCCACCAAATAGCTTAGAAGTACAAGCCCAATAAAGAGTGAAAAAGACTCTGCCCCAGCTTTATTGATTAGTTGTTCTTCTCTTTCGTCAAGTAATTGATAATGAATAAATTTATTTACCATCTTCTTCCTCCCAAAATAGTTGGTCTAAAGTTTTTCCTAAGCATCTGCAAATAGACTGGCAAAGGGAGAGACTAGGATTGTATTTCCCTGCTTCTATCAAGCCTATAGTCTGGCGCGTCACCCCCACAGCCTCTGCCAGTTGACCTTGTGTTAAATCAAGCTCTATCCGAGCTAATTTTAATTTTAAATTTTTAGCCACCTGCGTCCTCCTTATAGTTTTAATACTCATCTACTCTTAAAAAATCCAAAACCAACACAAGCTGTCAGCTATTTATTATAACCTCATTAATTAGCACTCCAATATTATCTTCAGCCTAAAATCAGTATGTTGGATTGTTTGAAATAAACTTCCTAGTTTGCTATTTGATTTTTTGTTTAGTATTAGCTTTAGTAGGGTCTTTTAAGCGAGTTTTGATTGCTTGTATTTCTTATTTAGTTGATTTCATATCACTATTATATAATGCTTTTGGAAATGAGTCTAGTATAAGTCAAAAACGTGGTAAACAGCAAGAGCAGGAGCATAGCAAGATGACTGATTTTTTACTAGATTTTAAGTCTACAAAATAATACTAAATGAAACTAAAATGAATACTCCTTGCTTTTCTTGAGAGTGAAAAAATACAATAAAATGATTGTAGTGATTACCACAAGATACTGACTAATAGACATCGTATTTGAAGCAACAAATACAGGTAATGAATAAAAAGGAAGAAGTTCAATCGCTTTGATAAACAAATCATTACTAGTATTCATCATAATCGTATTTAATATATTAGGGACAAAGAGTAGTAAAGCTACTAAAATACCAAATACCAAGCCACTTTTCAATTTATATAAATAGAAAATGTAAGATAATAGAAAATAAAATAGGACTAACAAAATTGTATTGACTACAATGGCTACAATAAAATCTAATCCTAAATCACCTGGAACACCCAATTTACTTACGATGACTAGTAACACAATACCATTCAAAGCATAGATAATGGAAACTGAGATGGCATATAGAAAATTGGACAAGACGTAAATCATCCGATTTTTCTGTTGATTATAAAATAAACTGATCGTATTGTGGGAAAAATCCCTGCTAATAATTCGGTTAGCATGTATAACAGCCATTAACATACCGAGCATAGCATAAAAATTTGAAATATGCTTAATACCAAGTGATGTCCCTTGAGTCTTTAGAATAAAGAATGTAACCAGTATAGGCGGTATAAACGAGATAACCAATCCTAGATATATTACGCCTGATGAATATAAATCTCTTATATTTTCCTTAAGAAAATTCAATTTATTTAATTTCATGATTATAACCTTCCTTTATTTTGAACGATTTAGATAAATATCTTTAAGCGTCTCTTTTTTAGTTTCAAAATCAACTACTTTAATAGAGTTTTCGTTAAAAAATTTAAAAAGCTCACTACTTTGAATATTCCCAGACATAGTAATTTTCAGTCCCTCTTCCTGAACAATATCCCCAAATTCTTGTTTGGTAAGGAAAATGTCTCTATCTGTAGCTGATGAGAAAGCTATCTCAAACAAGTAATTATGACTATCTTTTCCTACTTTTTGAAATGTCAAAAGCCCGTTCTCCAAGAAAAGAACTCTCTCACAAATTTCTTCAATATCTTCTAATTTATGACTCGATATTAAAATTCCCACATTTTCACTTAAAGCTAAGTTTTTTAGAACCGCTAAAACTATTTGTGATGATTCAATATCTAAACCATTAGTCGGTTCATCTAAAATCAATATATCAGGTTCCGTAACGAGAGTTAGAAGCAAAGCTAATTTTTGTTTTGTACCCAAAGAATAGGTCTTTACTTTTTTATTAATAGACTGAGTCAAATCTAACTCTTGAATCAAACTCCCAAATCTTTCTTGATTGTAGTCAACACCATATAAATTTGACAAATATTTTAAATTCTCTAAACCTGTTTTAGATAAAAATAACTTTGGTTCTTCGATTAAATACCCAACATTATCACTACTTATAATATTCCCTGCAGTCGGTTGATTATTCTGAACAAGAATTTTCATCAATGTACTCTTACCAACTCCGTTTCTCCCTACTAGACCAACAATTTCACCCTTATTAAGTGCAAAATTTATACCTTTGAGAATGATTGAATGGCCATAATGCTTACTTACATTTATAACTTCCATTTTTTATTCCTCCATTAATATTCATTGTTTGCTCTTTGATTCTTATTGAGTTTAAAAAGTTGCGCCTCTTTTTAACAACATTATATCATATATCTAACTTAATGCAATATATAAATGTCATTTTGTAAAATTTTATTAACAAAAAAACTCTCTACCACAAAAAGATAGAGAGTTTTTAGTTTAAATATATAATTTCAAAATATCGACGGCATCGCTTCTTTGTTTAATTTGATAGGCTTTGGATACCTAAGCTCCGACTTTATCACTTAAAAAATAAAAAAGGACAGCTAATCCCTTGCACATCAAGGGATTTCGCCATTCTTTAATCTCGTTTAAGTGTTGTATATGGAGCTTTGCATAATTTTTTAAAACTAAACAACTACATTAAGCTCGAACTGTGACACTAGTTCCATCTTCTTTGTAAAGATTGATGAGTCCTTCTTTTAATGCACGAACCATGTCTCCTGCTTGAACAGGTTGAGGCACCTTAATAGTCAATAGCTCCATTGGATTTGGAGCACGGTCGATTTTATTGCCTTTAGCATCGTGCAAATCTTCAATATAAGTTTCAAAATGACGGAAACCTGGTCCATAAAACTCAACTTGATCGCCTTCGTTAATGACGTTTCGTTGACAAATAGTTGCTGTTTGTGTTGCGTCATCATAAGAAACCACTTCAGCAACAAACTTGTACTCAGGAATTTTACGGCGAGCACCAAACAACTGCTCATTTTCAGATGGTGTACCATAGTAAAAACCTGTTGCCAATTCACGTTGGGCAACCTTCCACATCTCATCAATCAAGTCTTGTTTGATAGATTCAAACTTTTCAGGACTTTCAAGATAGGCATCCACAGCCGCCTTGTAGCAGTTGGTTACTGTTGATACGTAGTGAATAGACTTCATACGCCCTTCAATCTTAAGACTGTCCACTCCATTTTCAATCATATCTGGAATATGGTCAATCATAGACATATCAACGGCTGACATTGAAAATTCTTCTGGAATCTCTCCCTTAAGGCTCTTACGTTCTTTCCCAAATGGCATATCGTAAAGGTCGTATTTCCAACGGCAAGACTGAGAACAACCACCACGGTTGGCATCACGCATACTCATGTGGTTTGAAAGAGTACAACGCCCAGAGTAAGAAATACACATGGCTCCGTGGACAAAGGCTTCAATCTCAACATCTGTACGTTTGCGAATTTCAGCTAATTCTTCCATTGAAACCTCACGCGCCAAAACGACACGTGTTAAGCCTAGCTCTTTCCAGAACTCAAGGGTTTCATAGTTAGTGGCACTTGCTTGGGTAGAGAGATGGATTTCAAGACCTGGTGCTTCTGTTGCTGCAATCATAATCAAGGCTGGGTCAGACACAATAACTGCCGCAATTCCGATATCACGCAGTTTACGGAACCACTCACCAGCTCCCTCTTCATTCCCTTCGTGCATAACCATATTAGCCGCTACATAGACCTTGGCACCGTACTTGGCAGCAAACTGGACGCCTTCTTCCATCTGTTCAAAGGTAAAGTTACCTGCTCGGCTACGAAGACCATAGGCCTGACCGCCGATAAAGACAGCATCTGCTCCATACTGAACAGCTACTTTTAGCTTCTCTAAAGTCCCTGCAGGTGATAAAACCTCAGGACGTTTTAATGTTTTTGTCATGTTTTCTCCTATTTGCAATATAAAAGTTTGACGTTTTTCCTTCTCATTTTATAGTAAATAAGCCATAAAATCAAGCCTAGACAGATTGTTTTGACAATTCTAATCTTTTAAACTTTGCATAATAACTGTTAAACAATCGAAAATTACCCCAGTTTTAACAAGTATTCAAAAAGTTTAGGAAAGAGCAAAAACCAGTATCCAAAGATACTGGCCCGTTATACTATATAAATTAGTTCTTAGATGACTATTCCCACTCAACTGTTTTCTAAATTGATAAGGTTCGATATAGTGTGAAATTAAGGATTTATACTCAGTTATTTTTATAAGAATTTATTAAAATTAATTTCTGTTATTTGTAAATTGTTTACAGAGTTGAAATTAATGTGTAGCAAAAACACAACATTTTTTGTATAATAGTATTAGTAAAAAAAGGTGGTGAGATAGTGAGATTAGCTGTCAGATTAGCAATAGAAACACGAAATAGCATCGATACTCTAAAAAAAGAAATAAAAGCAACTGGAGAATTTGATAATCTTCATCTTACTAATGGGTTTGTCGTAAATCAAGCTTATTTAGATTCTAAAAAAATTACTGCTGAACAAAACTGGGATAAAGTATTAAAATTTGGGTCTCAAGTTGAAGAACGAAGTGCCCCAAAAACTCGAACTGATTTACAAGTAAATCAAACTACTATTGATGATATTGCTGAGTTAAAAAAGATTTTACCTCTATATACAGAAACAAATTATGTAACCACTTCTTTTGTTATCAGAATGATAGTGAGGGGTTCTCTTTTAGTGCGTCACGGAAAAATTTAGGCTTCAAGCCTATTTTTTTTATTTCAATTTTATGTGTCGACAAAACACGACACTTATTTTATAACAGTGGCGTGAAATAATTACAACACTGAAATTATATAAAGGAGAACTAACAATGATTAGACCAATTTTGAATGCAGAATGCATTTATTTGACTATTTTTTGTAGTGTTAAATATTTTATGCGTTTAACTTTACATTTTAGGAAGAGGAGAAGTTTATAATCAGTTTTTGAAGAAAAAAGTATAAAAAATGCTATAATAGAATACATATAGTAGGGGAGGAGAATTACAATTGTTACCTAAAAAAATTATCACACCTAAAGTACCACCTATTAAAATCCAAGGAATAAAAACTAAATTAGTTCCATTTATTGCTGAATCAATAAAGTGGGATGGTAAAGGAACATACTTTGAACCATTTATGGGATCTGGTGTAGTAGGTTTTAATTTAGAACCACAGAAGGCTATTTTTAGTGACACCAATCCCTATATCATTCAATTTTACAAAGATATTCAATCAAAGAAGATTACTGCTCAAACAGTTAGAACTTTTTTAGAAAATGAAGCAACTAAATTATCTAGTACTCCGGCTGATAAGACATCTTATTACTATGAAGTTAGAGATAGATTTAATAAAGAACATAGCTCTTTAGATTTTTTATTTTTACAACGTTCCAATTTTAATGGAATGATACGTTTTAATAATAAAGGTAATTATAATGTTCCTTTTGGACGAAAACCAGAGAGATTTCAAAAAGCATTGATTACAAAAATTGTAAATCAAGTTTCATGGATTGAAAAAATAATGAAGGGTAAAGATTGGGAATTTATCTGTATTCCTTTCACTAAAGCATTTGAGATGATGGGAGAAAATGACTTTGTTTATTTAGACCCTCCGTACATTGATCGATATGATGGATATTATGATTCTTGGAGTGAAGAATACGCGACATTACTCGCAGAACTTACTCAAAAAGGAAAAGCAGGATACGCCTTTAGTATGTGGTACGAAAATCAGTATAGAAAAAATACCCACATGGAAAAATGGACGGATGGAAAGTTGTTAACTACTGAACATTTTTATCACTTAGGAGCAAAGGAATCTAATCGAAATAAAATGATAGAAGCCCTAGTAATAAGTGAAAAACATTTGAATTTAGAAGAAGTTTATCACGAACAACAACAAATTCTATTATTCTAAATAAAAAAGGATACAAAGTGTATCCTTTTTTTATTATTCACATTCTTTATTTGTTTCAACTGATAAATATTTTTCAAGTCGTGTTAATTGTTCGGTTGATAATTGTTTAGTTTCTTTTCCCCACTCTGTAAATGTCTCTAAGTTATTAAAGAGTTTATCTTTTACTTCTTGAGAATCTTTATATTTAGGAAAATTTTCCCAATAAATATGGAAAAGGTCGTTCCCTAATTTACTAAAAGGACCATTACCATCTTGAAAATCCTTAATTATTTTAGATTTAAAGGTTCCAATGTTATCTGTATTTCCACTTCCTTTACTTGTACCAGCTACTTTATATTTTTCTTGAACAAAATATTCTACATCTTTATAAGCTGGTACTATTGAAGAAATGTCTTCTGATTCTAAATTAACCTTTCTAATACTTGCACTTTCATTCCTTGAATATAGAAAACCTAGAATATAATGCTTATCATATTCACTATAATTACCATCAATATTTTTAGTTCCATTTCTTAAGTAACTAGTAAAACTTCCAGCTGTAAAATTGAACTCTTTAATTTGACCTTGTTTATCAAATTGTCGATAAGTTGTTTTAATATCAAGTGCAATTCTTTTCTTATCAGGTTTCAAGAAATAAAAATCTGGATAGACTGTCTGCTTTTCAGATTCAAACAACTTATATCCTAACTCCTCTGCAACTTCAAGCAAATATGGATATACTATCACTTCAAATAATCGTCCTATTATTTTTGAATCATTTCCAAATGGGAAAACTTCTTTCTTTTCATTTACAAAACCAAGTAAGTCCCAAGCGTTTTTATCATCTATTTTAGGTAATTTTTCAATAATTGTTTTAATAAAAATATCATCACACATCTTATTTCTCCTTTGTTTGCGAATTGTTTGCGATTATTTAATTAAAGGCTCTGAAACATTGATTTCAAAGCCTTTTTATTGTAATTTTTCTTATTCCCACTCAACTGTTGCAGGTGGTTTACTTGTAATATCGTAGACGATACGGTTAACGTGATCTACTTCATTTACGATACGTACTGAGATTTTTTGAAGGACATCCCAAGGAATTTTGGCAAAATCAGCAGTCATACCATCAATAGAGGTGATGGCACGGATTGCAATTGTATAGTCATACGTACGACCGTCACCCATAACACCAACTGAACGAACACCTGTATTAACTGTGAAGTATTGCCAGATATCGCGGTCAAGACCAGCTTTAGCAATTTCCTCACGAAGGATAGCATCTGATTCACGAACAGTTTCAAGTTTCTCTTCAGTGATTTCACCCATGACACGGATAGCAAGTCCTGGTCCTGGGAATGGTTGGCGCCATACAATATGGTCTGGCATACCAAGCTCTGTACCAAGGGCACGAACTTCATCTTTATAAAGAGTGTTGAGTGGTTCAATCAATTCAAATTGCATGTCTTCTGGAAGACCACCCACGTTGTGGTGCGACTTGATAGTTTGAGCTGTATCCGTACCAGACTCGATCACGTCGGTGTAAAGAGTTCCTTGTGCAAGGAATTTCACATCTTTGAGCTTGCTTGCTTCGTCATCAAAGACATAGACAAACTCGTTACCGATGATTTTACGTTTTTGTTCAGGGTCAGAAACGCCAGCAAGTTTGTCAAGAAAGCGTTTTGCAGCGTCTGCTTTGACGATATTCAAACCAAACTTACCACCAAGCATATCCATAACCTGATCTGCTTCACCTTTACGAAGAAGACCGTGATCCACGAAGATACAGATCAATTGATCGCCAATCGCTTTTTGGAGAAGAACTCCAACAACTGAAGAGTCAACACCACCTGATAGACCAAGAAGGACACGTTTATCACCGACGGTTTCACGAATTTTTTGGATCTGCATATCAATGAAGTTATCCATTGACCAATCGCCTTTAGCCTTACAGATGTTAAGGGCAAAGTTACGAAGGATATCATTTCCGTATACAGAATGACGGACTTCTGGATGGAATTGGATACCGTAAATGTGTTTATCTGGGTTTTCAATGGCTGCATAAGGGCAGTCAGCTGATGTTCCAGTACGAACAAAGTCAGCAGGAATCTCAGTGACCGCATCACCATGGCTCATCAAAACAGTCTGCTCGTCTGGTGTTGATTCAAAAAGCGCTGATGGTGTGTGAGTTAGGGTTGATTGACCATATTCACGATTTCCAGCATCACCTGCAGGAACAACTTTTCCTCCAAGTTTATGGGTCAATAACTGCATACCATAACAGATTCCCAAAATAGGAATTCCAAGTTCGAAGATTTCTGGGTCAATATCAAATGAACCATCTTCATATACAGAGTTTGGACCGCCTGAAAGGATAATTCCTACAGGATTGATTTCACGAACTTCAGCAGCTGAAATTTTATGGCTTTTTAGTTCTGAAAACACACCAATCTCACGGATACGGCGTGAAATCAGCTGGTTGTATTGGCTACCATAGTCCAATACGATGATTTTTTCTACATCTTGCAAATCAGTTGAAATGTTGCTCATCTTTTTCCTTTCTCAAAAGAAATATCTTTTCCAATATTCTATCACAAATAAGGTCGAATTACCAACTAAACAAGGCGAAGATTGACTTTTTCTTGTTTATTAAGGTACAATAGAGAAAAGATAGAAATGAAGTGAAAATATGCTACCTGCTTATATGAAAATCCACGATCAGATTAAAAAGGATATTGACGAGCACCGTTGGGCTATTGGAGAAAGACTCCCTAGTGAACGAGATTTAGCAGAGCAGTTTGCGGTTAGTCGTATGACCCTCCGCCAAGCCGTATCTCTATTGGTCGAAGAAGGCGTTTTAGAGCGTCGTGTAGGAAGCGGCACCTTTGTATCCAGTACACGTGTACAAGAAAAAATGCGAGGGACAACCAGTTTTACTGAAATTGTTAAGTCCCAAGGTAAAGTACCCTCTAGCCAACTCATTTCCTACAGAAAAACCATTCCCAATGAACAGGAAGTTGCCAAGCTAGGAATTTCTCCTACCGAAAATATTATCCGAATGGAGCGGGTTCGCTATGCCGACCAAGTTCCTCTGGTTTATGAAGTTGCTTCTATTCCTGAGAAATTCATTAAGGACTTTAAAAAAGAAGAAATCACCAGTCATTTCTTCCAAACCTTGCAAAAACATGGCTACCGTATTGGTAAATCACAGCAGACCATCTATGCTCGCCTCGCTAAGGAAAAAATCGCCCACTATTTGGAAGTTGAAAAAGGACACGCTATTCTTGGTCTGACTCAGGTTTCCTACCTAGAAGATGGAACTGCTTTTGAATACGTAAAAAGTCAATATGTAGGCGAACGTTTTGAATTTTATCTTGAAAATAATTAATACTCTTCGAAAATCTCTTCAAACCGCGTCAACGTCACCTTGCCGTACTCAAGNNTTCATTGAGTATAAAATACTAGGCAAAAACTCTCTGTCACGGACAAAGAGTCTTTTTTATTTTTCTAAGAGTAAATCTTTCAACGAAATCAGAGTTACAGCAAACAATATCATTGCCATACCAAGAAAATCAATGGGATAAAATTGTTCATTCATGATTAAGAAGGCAAAGAAAACCGCCGATATTGGCTCAATTGAAGCCAACAAGCTTGACTTAACCGGTCCGATCAGACTGGCTCCTTTTAAGAAGGCTGTATAGGCAAAGACAGTCCCGATAAGGATAATACCTGCAAAAGCAAGGAGAAAATCAAGACTAGTCGGTATATTGGCCTGTAGAACCCCTGTAAAAGGAAGGGCGACCAAACCAGCTATGACCATTCCCACACCAATGACCAAACTGCTCCCCCACTTCTTAATCAGGGCTATGGGCAAAATGATATAAAGCGCATAAGTCAAGGCAGAAAAGAGACCCCAGAACAGGCCTGCAGGTGTCATAGATAACTGGTCCAACTGCCCATGAGTGGCGATTAGGAAGGTCCCTCCAATGGCTAATATGATGGAAATAATCTCTCCCAGTGTCGGTGCCACCTTATCCTTGATACAGCTATAAATCAAAATCCCAACAGGACAAACATACTGAAGCACTGTCGCGGTTCCTGCATTGGTCTCCTGAATAGCAGTTAGATAGGCAAATTGATTGAGGAAGAGGCCAATTAGAGCAAAAATGAGAAGAGACAGCAAACTCTTCCTATCCTTTAAAAAGGCCAGCATTTTATCCTTTGCAGTAGCGTAAGCCAATAGCATGAGAATTCCACCAGCGATTAAAAGACGCAAGTTGGTCAAAATCAGAGCCGAAATTCCATGTGCCATCAGGTATTGGCCACTCGTTCCTGACAAGCCCCAAGCAATCCCAGCCACAACTGTTAATAGAGTCCCTTTTAAAATGTTTGACATGTCTCTCCTTACTCTTCTTTGCGAATCAAGTCCATCACTTGATTACGGTCTACAATCCACTGAGCCCTCTCATCCTTTTCATAGGTACGATTTGATAGGAAAATAGCCGCTTCTTGCTTCTGGCGATTCCACATGATAAAGGTACCTGTATAGCCCGTATGGTCTAGCCAATCTCCTTCCAAATTCCATGCCAAAGAACGTTCCTTGTCATCCAAAGGAGAAAAATTTTGACTCAAATCTCTTGCAAAATCATCTGCTAAATAGTGTTCTAAAAAGATTTGTAAATCCTTTACAGTCGAAAATAAACCAGCACTACCAGCATGTCTTCCCAGGAGACGAGCCTTGGGATCATGTACCATACCTGCCTCTACACCTCTAATTGTTGGAACAGCGAGCTCAACAGGACCAAACTGGGTTTCCGTCATTCCCCAAAGGTTCCAGACTTGTTCTTGTAAAATCACATCCAAGTCTTGATTAAAGATTCTTTCCAAAATAAAGCCCAAAAGCAAAAAATGGACATCCGAATAAAGAAAGGCTGGCTGACTTCGTCTGTTGAGATGAAACATCGCTTTCTTTAATTCAGGGGCTGTTAAAAGATCACGATTAGGAATAAAAGGATCAAGGTCTGTTGCATGAGTCAAGAGCTGGCGAATAGTGATGTCTGGATAATCACTCTCAGGGAAAAAATCGGTTACTGGTCTGTCAATATCTAATTGACCGTTTTCCCACAAGAAGGTAAAAACGGTGCCAACTCCAACAACTTTGCTGACACTGGCTAGGTCATAAACGAGTCCCGCCTTAGTCTGTAAGCCATGCTCTGGGTCACTCTGTCCTAAATAGAACTCCGTCCATTGATTGTCCTTAAAATATGCAAAAGAGGCTCCGGGATAAATCCCTGCCTCGATTTGTTCTTCTATTTTTTTAATAATCTTGGTCCACTTCATACTTCTTCAAACCACAATTCAACATTATTTCTATCTTTACCAAGGAAGAATTTTTCAGACTTAGGAATAAAATATTCGGTAGACTCAAACTTCTGGCGCAGACTTGCTATGTCTAATTCATTAACCAAGAACTTGAGCATAGATAAGTCCCAAGTAACCGTATTGTCCACAGTCAAATCTTGCCCCTGAGCTGGGATAAAATCAAGTGATGTCCCAATTTCAGATAGTTCCAAGAAACTTTCGATATCAGTTGGGAGATGTAATTCCATAGAAATCTCAAATTTACTTAAAGAGATTGATTCCAAATCTGTTTGAAATTCAGGCTTTTCTCCTACTTCTACTAGACTTGCTCTATCATCTTCCGCATGAATCAAAATCAAATCATTTTCTGGTGAAAAAATTTCAAAAGCGTAGCCATTTTGCCCTTTATATAATTGATGAATTGAATCTGTTTTAGCTAATAAAACCTCGATTTCTAAGGGATTTTCCACCTTGATAATCAATCTAGCCAGTTTTTTTCTTCCTTCTACCTTACGAGTACGCATACTTGGAGCTTCTTCTAAAACCAGCTTTTCAAGACCTGTTTGATCACCTAGTGACAGAAAGGCTGACTCCTCTAACAAGACCTTCATACCAAGGGTTTCAATATAAAATGTTTCATTTAATTTTCTATTATTAACTTTTAAAGTAGGAATAATCCGTACAATCTGATTTACATTCATAAATTCCTCCGTCACTTTTTATTTTAAAGGATTTTAGAATTTTTTACAAGATATTATGCTCAAATTTAACATTATTTAGCTATTTAGTAAAGATAGTCTTTCAAAGCTTTGGTCAAAACCTGATAACCGGCAACACTGAGGTGCAGCCCATCAGTTGTATAGTCTTTTTTGAGTTGGCCTGCTTGGTCTGTCAAACTATCAAAAACTGGCACAAAGTCCACCTGCATATAGGCAGAGGCAAGTTCTTGATAGGCTTGATTCCAATTCTGAATTTTTTCATTCGTGCGGATATAGACTGTCTGCTTGTACTCCTCTCCCTCATTGACTGGCAAAATAGAAAGCAATTTAATCTCAGTTAATGGATAATCGCAAGCAATAGACTGTATGATAGCTTCGAGATTATTGAGAGTCTCATTCACAGGCACATCTTTTCCGACATCATTTGTCCCAATCAAAAGGACAATTTTATCTACTGCCCCACCGTACAGATGCGCATCTAGATTCTCTAATAACAGTCCTGTCTGATAGCCACGAATTCCTCGATTGACAATTGTCTTCGAAGTCCCGAATAGTTCCTGCAGAGGATAATATTCAACAATGGAATCCCCAATAAAAAGAACATCTGGCTCTATAACAGAAACTTGATTTAGGTGACGATACTTGGTTTGAATTTTACCTTGTTCCTTTAGGAGCCAATTTTCTAATAACTGTACTGCCACTTCATTCTCCTTTTTCTAACCAGTTTTCCAAGACTTGGTAAACTCCTCCTTGGCTGTTGGCTGGTGCTAGAGCAGTCGCCACAGCTTTGGCCTTATCATCAGCATTTTCCATCGCATAGGCAATTCCAGCCATTTCAAGCATTTCAACATCATTTTCACTGTCACCAAAAGCCATAATTTGTTGGGGGTTCAAGTCCCAACGCTTGAGTAATTCTTCCAAGCCCCATGCTTTATGAATCCCAGCTTGAAGGATATCAATGCAACCATAGCCACTCGATACAGCACGAACACGGCCATCAAAGAGGTCATTGATTTCTTCCAAAACCGAACTCAAACGTTCCTCACCAACAACCATACTCATCTTGAGAACACCACCAAAGAGGTCAGATATTAACTCATCCACAAATTGCATCCGTTGGTAGAATTTTTCAATCATTTCTGGAGTCATAAAACTTTCAAGGTCTGTAAAAATAGTACCTTCTTTGACAAAACCACCCTTCATCCCCGTTACCACAAACTGGTCCTGACACGCTCGACCCTTGAAATGAGCCAAAGCCTTATCGACAATGGCGTCATCCCATGTCTGAGCCTGAATCAGTTCATTGTTTTCAAAAATACGAGCACCGTTAGCAACAACCAGAACCACTCGATTCACCAAGTACCTCAGTAGTTGCCTCATGCGGTGAATTTCATTGCCCGTCGCGATAACAAAACGAATGCCCCTTTTATCCAACTGATCTAAAATCTTTTCCAATCGTGGGAGATCCAGCTGGCCTCTAGCATCCAGCAAGGTTCCATCCATATCTGTCGCAATTACTTTAATCGTCATTTACTTTCCTCTGGATTCAAACTAATCCCACTTCAATCCCACATGTTCGTTCATTTCTTTATAGGCTGTATCAATTCGTTCCTTAGTCGCTTCATCTAATTGATCACGATGACTGCCACCCTCGATAAAATCTTCTAAGATATAGGTTTGGTAATGATATAAAGGATAGCCTTCTGGTGAAAAGGTTCCCTTTGGTGTTCGATTGACCCAAGTAGGATGAGCTTTAGCTGTTCCGATAGTTGTTTTTCTATCCTTCTTCTTAATGGTCACGTCCATAAGAACACCACGTTCAGTCCACTTAGCATTTTCTTCATCTCCCATAGATTCAATCCGTTGATTGGAAATGAAGTTCCCCATTGAATAGATAATGAGTTTCTTGTCTCCATCTTTTTCAACCGTTTCAGATGGTTCCACAACGTGAGGATGCCCTCCAAAGATGATATCCGCCCCCCAATCAATCATCTTGTGATAAAGAGCTTTTTGTTCTTCAGTTGGTTCCAATCGATACTCAACACCCATCTGAGGCATGATAATGGTGATATCTGCTTCCTTTTCCGCCCGTTCAATTTCAGCCTTCATCTTATCTTCGTTTAAATCTGAAAGATAACGATTATAGTCTTCCTGAGAAATATACTGTTCAATTCCATTGAATCCATAGGAATAGGCTAACAGTGCAATCTTGATACCATTCACTTCCTTAATGACCAGCGGAGCCTGATCACGTGGTTCATGCGTATAAACTCCGATTGGAGTGATTCCAGCTTTCTCAATAATATCGGCCGTTGAAATAACTCCCTCAATTTGCGAATCCAAAATGTGATTATGAGCTAAATCCAGCACATGATAACCTGCATCCTTAATGGCATCCATAACTTCAGCAGGAGCATTAAAGAGAGGATAGCCTGCTAAATAATGATCCTTATTAATGGTTCCTTCAAAGTCACCAATAGCTAAATCTGCTTGCTTAAGCCAAGGTGTCACATACTCAAAATTCTCATGAAAGTCATAGGTACCGTCTTCTTTTTTAGCTGAAAAGAAAAGTCCATCGTGGTAGAGCAAATCCCCGTGGGCCATAATTCTGGCAGTTTTTTCCTCTTCCTGCTCCTGAGACTTTTGCTTAGTCCCCTCTTGAGAAATAGTATCTCGTTTTTGACTGGTCAGAGGCATGCCTTGGAAACTTTCAAACAACAAGACCAAGCCCATTGATAAAGCAACTGCTAGCAAGAGTACCGCCACAAATCCTTTATTGCTCCACTTGCGATAACTCCTAAAAAAGTTTACCAAGCCCTTCATAAAACGAAAAGCTAAACCACCCTGATTTCTATCTTGTCTTCTTTGCATCTTCATTCTCCCTACTTTCTTATGCAAGCCTTTTCTTTTTATTATATCACAGATAAGTATTTCTTTCACAATTGAATTGAACATCCTATCTATTTTCTATAAATCCTAAAGGCTATAATACTTTCAATCCTTGTCATTTTGTGTTATCATGTAGAGGTAATGAAAGGAGAGAAAATGTCTGCTATAGAACGTATTACAAAAGCTGCTCACTTAATTGATATGAACGATATTATCCGCGAAGGGAATCCTACTCTACGCGCGGTTGCTGAGGAAGTCACTTTTCCCTTGTCTGACCAGGAAATCATCCTTGGCGAAAAGATGATGCAATTCCTCAAACATTCCCAAGATCCTGTCATGGCTGAAAAGATGGGGTTACGCGGGGGGGTTGGACTGGCTGCTCCCCAGTTAGATATCTCAAAACGCATTATCGCTGTTTTGGTACCTAATATTGTTGAAGAAGGTGAAACTCCAGAGGAAGCCTACGATTTGCAAGCCATTATGTACAATCCCAAAATCGTCTCTCACTCTGTTCAAGACGCTGCTCTTGGTGAAGGAGAAGGTTGCCTCTCTGTTGACCGCAACGTGCCTGGCTATGTTGTTCGCCATGCTCGCGTTACTGTTGACTACTTTGACAAGGATGGCGAAAAACACCGTATCAAGCTCAAAGGCTACAACTCCATCGTTGTTCAGCATGAAATTGACCACATTAACGGAATCATGTTTTACGATCGCATCAATGAAAAAGACCCATTTGCAGTTAAAGATGGTTTACTAATTCTAGAATAAAGAAAATCACGTTGCAAGACGGGGTTTTGTGTTATAATAGAGGCATGAAAACAAATGATATTGTCTATGGCGTCCACGCCGTTACCGAAGCCCTCCTTGCAAACACTGGAAACAAACTCTACCTCCAAGAAGATCTCCGAGGTAAGAACGTTGAGAAAGTCAAGGAACTAGCTACAGAAAAGAAGGTATCCATTTCTTGGACTTCAAAAAAATCCCTCTCTGAGATGACTGAAGGTGCTGTCCACCAAGGTTTTGTTCTACGAGTGTCTGAATTTGCCTATAGCGAGCTGAATCACATCCTTGCCAAAACACGCCAAGAAGAAAATCCTTTGCTATTAATTCTGGACGGGTTAACTGATCCTCACAACTTAGGCTCCATCTTAAGAACCGCTGATGCGACCAATGTTTCAGGTGTCATCATTCCCAAGCACCGTGCTGTGGGAGTAACTCCTGTCGTTGCCAAAACGGCCACAGGTGCTATTGAACACGTTCCGATTGCCCGAGTAACCAACCTCAGTCAAACCTTAGATAAACTCAAGGATGAAGGCTTCTGGACCTTTGGAACAGATATGAATGGGACTCCTTGCCACAAGTGGAATACAAAAGGGAAAATTGCCCTCATCATCGGAAATGAAGGAAAAGGCATCTCTAGCAACATCAAAAAACAGGTTGATGAGATGATTACCATTCCGATGAATGGACATGTTCAAAGTCTCAATGCCAGTGTTGCTGCAGCCATTCTCATGTACGAAGTTTTCCGAAATAGACTATAAAAAAGTTTCCAGTCATCTGATTGGAAACTTTTTTTATGATTAACTATGTTCGGTGATAAACTTGTAAACTTCTTGACCGGCGATGGCCCCATCTCCAACTGCTGTTGTTACTTGGCGAAGGTCTTTCAAGCGAACATCTCCAACTGCAAAAATACCGTCAACTGCAGTTTTCATGTGGTTATCTGTCACAATCCAGCCAGCCTGATCTTGGATATTCAATTCTTTAACAAAATCGCTAAGAGGGTCCAATCCAACATAGATAAAGACGCCACCGAAGGCTTGTTCTGTCACTTGACCTGTTTTCACATTTTCAAATACGACAGATTCTACTCGGTTTTCACCTTTGATTTCCTTAACTACAGAATCCCAGATAAAGCTGATTTTCTCATTCGCAAAGGCGCGGTCTTGTAAAACCTTTTGAGCACGAAGTTGGTCACGACGGTGAACAATGGTAACAGTCTTGGCAAAACGAGTCAAGAAGAGGGCTTCTTCAACAGCTGAATCTCCACCACCAACTACCAACAAATCTTGGTCACGGAAGAAAGCACCATCACATACGGCACAATAAGAAACACCACGGCTGTTCAGTTCTTCTTCTCCAGGTACTCCCAAAGGACGGTGTTTAGAACCAGTTGCTACGATAACTGTACGTGTTTCATATGTTTGGTCATCAGTCATCACTTTCTTAAAATCACCATGATCTTCGACATTTTCAACATAGCCATAAATGTGCTCAACACCAAGATTTTCAAGCGGTTCAAACATCTTTTCTGCCAATTCTGGCCCACTAATATTAGCGTATCCTGGGTAATTTTCAATATCAGATGTATTATTCATCTGACCACCTGGTAAACCACCTTCAATCAAGGCTACTTTCAGATTGCTTCGAGCAGCGTATAAGGCTGCAGTCATCCCTGCAGGTCCAGCACCGATAATAATAGTATCGTACATATAGTTTCCTTCTTTCTTGTTGTAACTATCTTTATTCTAACTCTTTCTTGTCAATCATGCAAGGATTATGCTTCGAAAACAAGAATTAAACTCATAACCGCAAAGGATAATACTGGAACAACCAAGACTCCAATCATAATCATATCATAGAGATGGGCTTGGCGAGCCTTGGCTGTCTTATCAACTCCCGACATGGCTCTTAGTCCAATCCAAATCCCTAAAAAAATCAGGACGAGGATGGTGGTCAAGATCAAACTCTCGAAATATAAAGAAAATAGTTGCAGTAGCATGATTTCTCTCATTTCTATCTTTTTTAAAGAGTAAACTCAGCTAGTCCAGCTAACTGAGTTTTCCTTTATCTATTATATCAAATATAAGTCCGTTTGTAACTAGCAAAGAATTCTTTTGTCCGCTCTTCTTTAGGATGGTGGATAATCTCATCCGGTGTTCCAGACTCAATGATTTTCCCCTTATCTAAGAAGAGAATCTTATCAGCTACTTGGGCTACAAAGGACATGTCATGACTGACCAAAATCATGGTCTGACCTGACTTAGCAGCATCTGCAATAGACTTCTCTACTTCACCGACCAATTCTGGGTCAAGGGCTGAAGTTGGTTCATCTAAGAGCAAGACATCTGGTTTCATAGCAAGCGCACGCGCCAAGGCAACCCGTTGCTTCTGTCCACCTGATAAATGACGAGGATAATGGTTTTCACGGTCAGAAAGTCCAACCTTAGCCAACTCTTCCTTGGCAATCTTGGTTGCTTCTTGGTCAGATAATTTCTTGACAACAACCAAACCTTCTTTCACATTATCAAGTGCCGTGCGGCGTTCAAACAAATTAAACTGTTGAAATACCATAGACAGCTTACGGCGTAGGGCAAGGATTTCTTCTTGAGTGATTTTAGAAAAATCAACTGAAAAATCATCAATCTGAATCGAGCCACTGTCAGGTGTTTCAAGATAATTGAGACTACGAAGAAAAGTTGATTTTCCAGCTCCTGAAGAACCAATCAAGGCTACAACTTCCCCTTTTTGAATATCCAAGTCCAGATGATCCAAGACAGTCTGTCCTGAAAAGGATTTACTTAAATTCGAAATCTTAATCATTAACGAAGGTCTCCTTTCACATCTGTCTGCACTGTATCAGGTGCAGAAATAGCCATTTTTCTCTCGATGAAACGACCGAGGCTTTCAATTCCGATATTGACTACCCAATAAACAAGGGCAACGGAGATGAAGCGTTCAAAATAGCGGTAATCAGCTCCACCTAGAATCTGAGCTTGGGCAAAGACTTCCACAACACCCGCACTAAAGGCTAGGGACGTGCCCTTGGTCAAGCCGATGAGGGAATTGATCAAGGTTGGAGTCGCTACAACGGCCGCATTTGGAATAATCACTCGACGATAAACTTGCGCTCGGGTCATCCCCAGACTGCGTGCCGCTTCAATCTCACCAGGATTGACTGAGAGAATGGCTGCACGAATGGTTTCACTAGCATAAGCTGCCTCATTAAAGGCAAAGGCAACAATGGCAAAAGCAGCAGCTGGAATGGCATTGATATTGAGACCAGTTCCCCATTGCTGATTGAGGGCTTTCAAAACCAAAGGAATTCCGTAGTAGGTCAACATGAGTTGCACCAAAATCGGTGTCCCTTTTAAGAAACTAACGAAGAAGGCCTGCAAGGGATATAAAATCTTGACACGATTGATTTTCACAATGGCAAAAAGAAGCGCCAAAACCAAGCCAAAAAAGGCACCACCAATTGTCAACATAATCGTTGTTGGAAGTTGTTGGACAATTCTTGGAATCCCATCAAAGACCGAACGCAGGCTAAACAGCTTGCCATCCGGAATCAATTGCATCAAGTTTTGGTACCAATCTGATGCTAAAATCGTTGTAACATTCATAAAAACATCCTCTCCTGATAATGATTCATTCTACCATACTTCTGCCGTCAATGAAATTATTTGCTACGGTCAGATACAGACTTTGTCTACCTACTAGTTTATCATACTTTGAAACAGGGAGGTTATATATTTTATCTATCAAAGAGATAAGTAAAAACTATTTCAATCCCAATTCTTCATAAGGTTTTCGATAACCAATTTGCTTAACAGTTCCATTTTCTACTAAAATGGGTCGTTTTAACAACATACCGTCACTTGCTAGCAACTCAGCCGCTTCTTGGTTCGACAGACTTCCTACCTTATCTTTCAGCCCTAGTTCACGGTATTTGATTCCACTGGTGTTGAAAAATTGTTTCAATTCGAAACCTGAAGTTTCTAGCCAGTTCAAAATCACTTCTTGACTAGGTGTTTCTTCGACGATATGAACAGCTTTGTAGTCCACACCGAGTTGATTTAATTCTTGTTTTGCTTTTTTACAAGTTGAACATTTTGGATATTCGATAAATTCTAACATGTTTTTCACTTTCTATTGTTTATCTCTTTAAAATCTGCGCCTTCATGCTCCAAGAGCCAAGCTTTCTTTTCCACTCCTGCAGCATAACCTGTCAGGCGCTTGCCTGCTCCCAGCACCCGATGACAAGGTACTAGGATAGAGCAAGGATTGCGTCCTACTGCTCCACCAATTGCTTGAGCAGAATCCACTTGCAGGTCTTGGGCTATTTGTCCATAGGTCACTGTCTGACCATAAGGAATGCCCTGTAAATAGGACCAAACTCGCTTTTCAAAATCCGTTCCGATTGAAGCCAAGGGCAAGTTGGATAAATCCCGAGGATTGCCTTTAAAGTAATCATCTAAGCAAGCAATAACTGGGTCTAAAATGGGATGACTAACAACTGCTTCTATCGTCTCATCTCCTAGTCCTCTCTCAAAATGCTTCTGCTCCTGAACCCAAATTCCATACAAATAATGGTCATCAGCTACCAGTGATAGAATACCAATTGGCGAAGAGTAGAACATTTTTGCGTACTTCTTTTGCATTATTTCTTTAATTTTTGATAGGCCAAGCGTTCACCATCAACTGGAACCTTACCAACCTGTTTAAAACCTAGTTTTTCAAAAATATGCTGCATGGCCTTGTTTGCAACATGCGTATCTGAGCGAAAATCTAGATAGTCAAAACCTTCAATCAAGCCCTCTAGGAAAGTCTGAGCAACTCCTTGTCCCTGCACATCTGCTGCCACAGCAATACGGTGAAAGACTAGGTACTCTGACTCTCCAGCTTGCCATTTTCCTTCATAAATAGCTTCATAGGCTGCCTCTGGACTTTTGGTCACAGCTGCATAGGCTAGTAGTTCTCCCTCTTCCAAGGCTACGTAGGCTTGACCTGAGATAATATCATCGATAATAATGTCCGCATTTGGATAACCATTTTGCCACTGGTCACTACCAGCATCTGCTAAACATTTCTTGGCTTCCTCCATCACCTGCATGATGGTATCTACTTCATTTGGAAAAGCTAAACGAATCTCCATCTTTTCTCCTCATTTCTGACTAGTTTCTCCCATCATAGCATAATTCAAGCCTTTTCACAAGCAGTTAAAACTTGACTTTCTGTTTTTATTATTTTATAATCTAGTTATTAAAACTAGATTATAAGGAGTTTAAAATGAAAATTACCTTTTCCTACCCAAAATGGGCAGAAATTCCAAACATTGACCTCTATCTGGACCAGGTTTTGCTCTATGTCAATCAGGTCTGCGCTCCTGTCTCTCCAGATAAAGATAAGGGGCTAACAGCATCCATGGTCAATAACTATGTCAAACATGGTTATCTTACAAAGCCTGACAAGAAAAAATACCAACGCCAACAGATTGCCCGTCTGATTGCTATCACAACCCTCAAATCTGTATTTTCGATTCAAGAAATAGCTCAGACACTGAATACTCTCCAAACTCAAGCAAGTTCAGACCAACTCTACGATGCTTTTGTGGACTACATGAACCAAGGAATTGATCCAGCTAACCCCATTATCCAAACCAGCTGCCAAACCGTTAAACTCTATCATCAAACCCTAGCCTTAATCCATCATACTCAAGAGGAGGTAATCCAATGAACACTAGTCTTAAACTCAGCAAACAACTTAGTTTTGGAGAGGAGATTGCTAATAGCGTGACCCATGCCGTAGGTGCAGTTATCATGCTCATCTTACTGCCTATTTCATCAACCTATAGTTATGAGATACACGGATTTTTATCCTCTATCGGCGTTTCCATTTTTGTTATTAGTCTCTTTCTCATGTTCCTCTCATCCACCATTTACCACTCTATGGCCTATGGTTCGACCCATAAATATGTCTTGAGAATTATTGACCATTCTATGATTTATGTGGCTATCGCAGGCTCTTATACGCCAGTCGTCTTAACCTTGATGAATAACTGGTTTGGCTATCTGATTATTGCCATTCAATGGGGAACGACCATCTTTGGTATTCTCTATAAAATCTTTGCTAAAAAAGTCAATGAGAAATTTAGCCTTGCTCTTTACCTGATTATGGGCTGGTTGGTTCTGGCTATCATTCCTGCCATTATCAGTCAAACGACACCAATTTTCTGGAGTCTCATGGTAACTGGCGGACTTTGTTATACAGTTGGGGCTGGATTTTACGCCAAGAAAAAACCTTATTTCCACATGATTTGGCATCTCTTTATCCTAGCCGCATCTGCCCTCCAATACATTGCCATTGTTTATTACATGTAAAAAAGTTGAGAAATTCAATCTCAACTTTTTTCTTTACACATATTGATAAAGTACTGGTGCAAGCGCACATCATCAGTCAATTCTGGATGAAAAGAGGTCACCAGCATATTTTTTTCTTGGGCTGCAACGATTTGATTGTTCACTGTTGCTAGAATTTCTACATCCTCTCCAACACTGCTAATAATTGGACCACGGATAAAGGTCATTGGAATCTGACCGACTCCCTTACATTCTGCTTCCGTGTAGAAACTTCCTAATTGGCGCCCATAGGCATTGCGCTCGACCACCATATCCATAGTTCCTAGATGACTTTCTTCTTGAGAAGCGATTTTCTTAGCCAGCAAAATTAAACCCGCACAGGTCCCAAAGGCTGGTAAACCAGACAGAATGATTTCTCGAATGGGAATCAGCATGTCCTGCTCACGTAAGAGCTTGCCCATAGTTGTAGACTCACCACCAGGCAAAATCAAACCCGACAAGTCAGTCTGATCTTGCTGAAAATCCTCTAAATTTCTGATTTCAACACTCTCGACACCTAATCTCTCTAGTACTTTTGCATGCTCTGCAAAGGCACCTTGCAAGGCCAATATTCCGATTTTCATCTATTTTCCTCGCTCAGCCATGAGAATTTGGATTTCATTTTCATTGATACCAACCATGGCTTCTCCTAAATCTTCAGAGATTTGAGCTAGGATTTGAGGATTACGGAAGTTAGTCACAGCCTTAACAATGGCGCTCGCTCGTTTAACAGGATCTCCTGACTTGAAAATACCTGAACCGACAAAGACACCCTCTGCCCCTAATTGCATCATCAGTGCAGCATCTGCTGGCGTTGCAACGCCTCCAGCTGCGAAGTTTACAACTGGCAATTTCCCATGTTCATGGACATATTGAACCAATTCTACAGGGACTTGCAAGTCCTTAGCAGCAACATAAAGTTCGTCCTCACGCAGGTTTTGAATACGGCGAATTTCCTGATTCATCATACGCATATGTCGAACAGCTTGAACAATATCCCCCGTACCCGGTTCTCCTTTTGTACGAATCATAGAAGCACCTTCAGCGATACGACGCAAGGCTTCACCCAAGTCCTTAGCCCCACAGACAAAAGGAACTTGGAATTCTTTCTTGTCCACATGGAAACGGTCGTCAGCTGGCGATAGAACTTCACTCTCGTCGATATAGTCAATTTCAATAGCCTCTAAAATCTGAGCTTCCACAAAATGCCCGATTCTGACCTTAGCCATTACTGGAATACTAACCGCTTCTTGGATTTCCTTAATCATCTTTGGATCACTCATGCGGGAAACGCCACCAGCTGCACGAATATCAGCTGGAATCCGTTCCAAGGCCATCACAGCTGCCGCACCAGCAGCCTCTGCAATACGGGCCTGTTCAGGGTTCTGAACGTCCATGATTACACCGCCCTTGAGCATCTGTGCCAAGTTTTTATTTAATTCATAACGATTTTCAGTCATTTCTTTATCCTCATCATTTGTATTGGTAGCTACTATTTCATTTTAAGTTAGATTAGAAGGAATCACAAGATAAAAAATGGATAATTGTATGGGTACACATTGACTAAAAAAACTATCTGACCTTAACTTAAGGCCAAATAGTTCATCAAATATTATTTTTCAGCTGTAAGGGCAGCCATTGTAATGTAGTTGTATGGTTTGTTGAAGTGTGGCAAGAAGAAGAGGTCTGTCAATGCCAATTTATCAATTGTAACATGCTCTTGGATAGCAAGTGAGAACATGTGAATTCCCATGCTGATTGCAGAATCGTGTGAAACCATTTGGGCACCAAGAATCTCACGGCTATCTTTGTCAAAGACAATCTTGATGGCAACTTCATGATTGTCATGCTTCATAAATTCTGGTTTTTGAAGATCGTTAAAGCCTGTTTCAGTTGCGTTGTAACCAGCAGCTTTTGCTTTTTCAAGAGTCAAACCAGTTGAAACCATGTGAAGACCATAGATTGAGATACCGTTTGAACCTTGCACACCGATTCCTTCCAATTCATGTCCACAAGCATTGTAGGCACCAACGATACCAGTACGAACAGCGTTTGAAGCAAGGGCGATGTAACTAGTGTCTTTACGAGCATTGTCATAGACAGTCGCACAGTCACCAACGGCAAATACACCTGGGATAGATGTTTCTTGTTTCTTATCTACAAGGAAGGCACCGTTGCGGAAGAGTTCAATCTTACCATCAGCAAGTGCTGTGTTTGGACGGAAACCAACTGCAAGAACAACCATATCCACGTCGAAACTTTCTTTGTCAGTAATCAAGCGTTCAACTTTACCGTCACCTTCGATTGCTTTAACAGTTTGACCAAGAGCCAAGCGGATGTTGTGGTCTTCCAAGTTCTTGGCCATCATTTGTGTGAAGTCTTTGTCGTAGTAGCCGTTCAAAACAGTGTCTACGATATCAACAAGGACAACTTCTTTTCCAAGACGCTCGAAAGCTTCAGCAAGTTCAACACCGATATAACCACCACCAACAACAGCAATACGGTCAAGGTGTTGGCTCTTGTCAGCAAGTTTATTGATAACTTCTTCAGCGTTTTGGTACAATTTCACGAATTGTACATTTTCAAGAGTTGCTTTAAATTCGCGGTTTCCTTTAACAATTTCAACACCTTCGATTGGTGGCAAGATTGGTGTAGAACCTGTAGCGAAAATCAATTTTTCGTATGATTCTTTGTGCTCTTTTCCTTCAACTTCTGCTGTAACCACTTTGTTATCATAGTCGATTGAAAGAACTGGTGAATTCATATAAACCTTAGCACCTTTAGCTTCCAATTTTTCTTTATCAGAATAGAACAAGCCTTCAGCACCGTCAATTTGCTCACCAATCCAAAGGGCCATTCCACATCCTAGGAAAGAGATGTTAGAGTTTTGGTCAAATACAACAATTTCGTTCTCATTTCCAAAATTATCCAACATGGTATTGATACATGCTGTACCAGCGTGGTTAGCACCGACTACAACGATTTTACTCATAGAAAAATTCCTACCTTCAATTTTAAATTTACTCTACTAGTATAACATTTACTGTTAGCGTTTACAAGTGGTTTACTATTATTTCAGGATTTTTTATCAAAAATAATTCTCCATTTATCCTGTTTTCAAGCCTCATGAATTTTATGAGCATATTTCTTGACTTTTTCCAAATTTTATTTGTGAAAAGTCTAACTTTATGGTATTCTAATAACATGAAAATAAAATGTAAGGGCTTCAATTTAGATAATTACTTGATATTACAACTTATTTTCTATAAGAGAAAGGAGTTGGTAGCTTGCCTCTTAGTTCACATTCTGAACGGCTAATGGGGACTACTATCACTATTTCATTAGTAGATGAGCGAGCCGATAGCTTGCTCCAAAAATCCTTTGATTTACTCAGAGAGCTCGAATACCGCTTCAATGCCAATAGTCAGGAATCTGAGTTGATGGAAATCAATCATCAAGCTGGAATAGCCCCCGTCACGGTTCATCCAGACCTGTTTGAGCTAATTTCACTTGGGTTAGAGCATAGCCTAGCGCCCTCTAGTCATCTCAACATCAGCATTGGTCCCCTAATTCAAACCTGGCGTATCGGTTTTTCAGATGCCAAAGTTGCCCAACCTCAAGAAATTGAATCGGTGCTCCCTTTAATCAATCCTCATGATATCGAGTTAGACTCTTCTGCTTCCACTGTGTTCTTGAAACAAAAAGGAATGAAGATCGATCTAGGTTGTTTAGCCAAAGGATACAGTGCGGATAAGGTTGCACAATTTCTGAGAGAAGAGGGAGTGACATCTGCCTTGATCAATCTGGGAGGGAATATCCTGACCATTGGAAAAAATCAGGCAAGAGGAAATCAGCCTTGGCAAATTGGGATTCAAGACCCAGCCAATCCGAGGGGAAATCACTTAATGACCATCCCTGTTGTCAATAAATCTGTCGTGACTTCAGGCATTTATGAACGTCACCTGACAGTCGACGGAAAAGATTACCATCATATTTTTGACAGTCAAACAGGATATCCTGTTGAAACAGAACTCGCTAGTCTCACAATTATCTCTGATAAGTCAGTTGATGGTGAAATCTGGACAACTCGACTCTTTGGAGAAAGACCTGCTTCTATCCTTTGGCAAGTCGAAAGTTTGGAGGGCATCGAAGCCATCCTCATCGATAAAGAGGGCCACCTAAGCTGTTCTTCAGGAATTCCTACTCTATAGAGACAACTGTTTCAATGGAGTTTTAAAATTGTATTATGTAAAAAGAGAAAGGAAATCTCATGTTAAAACTTATTGCTATTGTTGGAACAAATTCAAAACGTTCTACAAACCGTCAATTGCTTCAATACATGCAAAAACACTTTGCTGAAAAAGCTGAAATTGAACTTGTTGAAATCAAGGATATCCCTGTCTTCAACAAACCAGCTGACAAGCAAGTACCTGCTGAAATCTTAGAAATTGCTGCTAAAATCGAAGAGGCAGATGGCGTTATTATCGGTACTCCTGAGTACGACCACTCTATCCCAGCTGTTTTGATGAGCGCTCTTGCTTGGTTGTCTTATGGTATTTACCCACTCTTGAACAAACCAATCATGATTACAGGTGCTTCTTACGGTACGCTTGGTTCATCACGTGCTCAAATGCAACTTCGCCAAATCTTAAACGCACCAGAAATCAAAGCAAGTGTCCTTCCTGATGAATTCTTGCTTTCACATTCTCTTCAAGCCTTTAATCCAAGTGGAGATCTAGTAGATCTTGATGTTATTAAAAAACTGGATGCCACTTTTGACGACTTCCGTATCTTTGTAAAAATTACAGAAAAATTGCGTAACGCACAAGCCCTACTTCGCAAAGATGCTGAAGACTTTGACTGGGAAAATTTGTAAGATAGGAGACCAAAAAGAATGAAATTTGTTGGACTTGTAGGATCAAACTACGATCAATCATATAACCGTAAACTCTTGGAATTCATCCGCCGTCACTTCAAACTCAAATTTGAATTAGAAGTTCTCGAAATTGATGAAGTTCCAATGTTTAACCAAGACGAAAAATGGGATGAAAGTTTCCAATTACGTTATTTATATAACAAAATTACTCGTGCTGATGGTGTCATTATTGCTACTCCTGAGCACAACCACACAATCTCAGCTTCTCTAAAATCGGTTCTTGAATGGCTTTCATACGAAGTTCATCCATTTGAAAACAAACCAGTTATGATTGTGGGAGCTTCTTACTACGACCAAGGTACTTCTCGTGCCCAAGTTCACCTTCGTAAGATTCTTGACGCTCCAGGTGTCAATGCCTACACTCTTCCAGGAAATGAATTCCTTCTTGGTAAAGCCAAAGAAGCTTTTGATGTTGATGGGAATATAACAAATGAAGGAACTGTTAATTTCCTTGAAACATGTTTAGACAACTTTGTAAAATATGTGGGAGTCGTTTCAAAATTGAAAAAACCAAAACCAATCGCACCAGAAGATTTATATTGTACAAAACCAATCGCAACTACAATTCAAGGTGTTGACCCTGATGATCCTGAATGGGTAGAAAAAGCAGCTGAGCTTGTTGGAGCTGTTTCAGGAGATACTTACGTTAAATTAGACCACGGTATCTTGACAGTTAACCAAATTGATATGTTCTTGAAAGCAATGCCATTTGAGTTGACATATGCGGATGATAATAACCAATTCTTGTACTATAATAACGCCCATCAAGATCCAAATACAATGTATGGTAAACGTGTGCGCGTTCAAGCAGGTAGCCGACTAGGAACAGTACATGCTTCCCTACCACCTGAAAGAATGAAAAACGTTGAATGGGTTGTCGGTGTACTACGTAACGGAGATCAAGAATATGTCCGTACAATTGTGCCGGGAACACCTGAAGGTGTTATCAATACCCATAATTACCAAGCAATGTACTATCCAGATGGTTCATATGCTGGAATCAATGAGATTATCTTTAATTTCCAACCATGGCTTGACTGGTACCTCAATACAACTGGTCAACGTCTAGTTGGTGGAAATGCTGTAGCTCCTGCTGGAGGACACGGTGGCGCAGATGCCACATCTGGAGCTTCAGATTCAGGTGATGCTGGAGGTCACGGTGGTGGCGCAGACGCTACAGCTGGTGCAAGTTACTAATGATAGTTTTAGGAACCATTTTGGTTCCTTTTTTAGTGACAAAAGACTAGCAGTTTGTGTCTGCTAGTCTTTTGGTTATTATTTTATCTATCCTTGTTAAAAGAAAGAATACATATTACGAATTTGGGTCATCGAGACTACGACCATGTAAGCCTTTTTCACGTTGGACTTGACGTAGTTTCTCTGGTGTAACATCGTTTCCTTCTTCGTCAACAATTTTGATTCCCTCAATGTGGTGACGAACAGTGCGACGATAACCTTCGATGTACTCCTCACGTAGTTTGGCTTGTTCTACTTTTTCTTCTGAGGTCAAGCCTTCTGTTTTTTTCTTTTTGGCAAGCTCGTTAATACGATCAATTTTTTTAGGATCCATGTTTCTCTCCTTTGTGATAAGATAAAGTCCGTTTATCAAATTTTATTTAGTGTTAATTTGGTTAAAACGAGCAAGCTTAGCTGCTTTTTGAGTTAAATGAGACAAGATTGCCAAACGATTTTGTCGAACAGTCTGATCTTCAGCCATAACCATAGTATTCTCAAAGAAGGCATCGATGACAGGGCTAAGCGCAAAGAGTTGTTTCAATTGCTGACTGGCAGATCCTGATAAAATAAGTGATTCTACGGCTTCTGCTAAAGCCTTCTCTTCTTCATTCTCAAAGAGAACTGGATCAACAGTATCAGTTCCTTCGGCTTTCTCAGCCAAATTAAAGGCACGAGAAAGTGATTCAACAGATGGTTTGAAGTCTTCTTCCTTGCTTGCTTCCACGAGAGCACTTGCTGCTTCCAACATATCCGCCACAACAAAGTTCGAACTTGCAAGTACTGCTTCCTTGATGTCTTTTGGAGTAGACCCCATCATCTTATCAACACGAGCCTTGATAAAGTCCATAACCTCTGACTTATTTTCATAAGTCAAGCTGTCAAATGTTAAAGCATAAAGGCTATCAATCAACTCATCCATAGCAATGTGCCAACCAAAGGCATCCAAGATACGAACCACACCTTGGGTCGCACGACGAAGGGCATAAGGGTCATTAGAACCTGATGGAATCAAACCTACTGAGAAGAAACTCAAAATCGTATCCAATTTGTCTGCAATGGCTAGAATGGCTCCAACCTTGCTCTCTGGAAGTTCTCCTTCGGCTGATGTAGGCATGTAGTGTTCACGAATAGCAGCTGCCACCGCTGGAGTTTCCCCAGCAAGAAGGGCATATTTCTCCCCCATAATTCCTTGGAGTTCGTCAAATTCACCAACCATACCTGTCAACAAGTCAAACTTGTAAATGGCTGCTGCACGGGCTAGGTCAACTGTTTCATCCACTGACAAACCAGCTTTTTCTGCCAAAAGTACAGCGATTTGACCCGTACGAATCATGTGTTCACGAAGGGAACCAATTTTCTCATGGAAAGTCACATTGTTTAATTTTTCAACAAGGTCAGAAATCACCAATTTTTGGTCTTCACGCCAGAAGAATTCTCCGTCTTCCAAACGAGCTACCAAGACTTTTTCATTTCCTTTAATGACATTTTCCAAATGCTCTGCGTTTCCGTTACGGACTGAAATGAAATTTGGCAAGAGTTTGCCGTTTTGATCACGAACAACAAAGTAACGTTGGTGTTCTTTCATTGAAGTCACCAAAACTTCTTCTGGAACTTCAAGGTATTTGGCATCAAAACTTCCCATAAAGGCAGTTGGGTATTCAACCAAGTTCAAGACTTCATTAAGCAAATCAGCATCAATTTCGATATGTACACCATGCTCAGCTTCGATTGCCTTGATTTGGTCAACAATCATTTGCTCGCGTTCACGTGGATCTGCAATTACAAACTGACGACGAAGGTCTTCTTCATAGCTCAATGCTGACTGAATCTTAGTTTCTTTTCCCAAGAAACGATGGCCACGGCTCACACGACCGCCCTTGATATCAAGGAAATCCAAATCAAACTCTTCTTCATCTAAAAGAACAGTTAAAGTGTGAACAGGGCGGATATATTCAAAGGTGTTGTTAGCCCAGTGCATGCTGACAGGGAAAGTCAATGACTTCAAGACATCTACAACACCAGGAACAATGGCTTCAACTGCTTGACCAATTTCTTCCTTGGTAACATAGACATATTCTTCACCCTTAATTTCACGGAATTCGATATCTTCAACAGTCAAGCCTTTTCCACGGACAAATCCTTGAGCTGCTTTGGTGAAGTTCCCATCACCATCCAAGGCAATTTTCTTTGCTGGACCCTTGAAATCTTCTGTCAAATCAGACTGTTTTTCTGCAAGACCAGTCACACGAACAGCCAAACGACGTGGTGTTGAGAAGGTTTGAATGGCTTCAAAAGACAGGCGGTTTTCCTTGAGGAAGGCTGCCATTTTTTCACCTAGTTGTTTTTCACTTGGTGTGACAACATAGGCTGGTAATTCTTCAAGACCGAGTTCTACTAATAAGTTTTTTGTCATGTTTTTTCTCCGAAAAGTATCTTTTTATTTTCCAGCTTGCCTTATGTGATTGGCACGCAAGCAACCAACTTCGTTGTTTCATTGCTAAAATTGGAGCCAAAAGTCTCCAATTTTGCCTAGTATCCTTAGCTTCACTAAGGATACCTTCATCACTGCGGCAACTAGCTCAGGGCTCACTCTGTTCGCCCATTTTCGTAATTTGTCACTCTCTTTATTCTGCGTCTTCTGCTAAGAGTTTAGCTCGTGTTGCTTCATCTAAAAGTGGGTAGCCTAGGCGTTTTCGTTCTGCGACAAAGGTTTTGGCTACGACACGGGCCAAGTTACGGATACGAGCGATATAGCCCGCGCGTTCGGTTACAGAAACGGCACCACGCGCATCAAGCAGGTTAAAGGTGTGTGAACATTTGAGAACATAGTCATAGGCAGGGTGTACCAAGCCTTCTTCCAAGGCGCGACCAGCTTCTTTTTCAAACTTATCAAAGTTTTCAAGCAACATTTCTTGGTCAGAAATTTCAAATGAATATTTTGAGTGCTCATACTCAGGCTGAATAAAGATTTCTCCGTATTTTACACCATCGGCCCACTCAATATCATAGACAGAATCTACTTCTTGGATGTAAGAAGCCAAGCGTTCCAAACCATAGGTAACTTCCGCAGTCACAGGGCCAGTTGCCAATCCACCGACTTGTTGGAAATAAGTGAACTGAGTAATTTCCATACCGTCAAGCCAAACTTCCCAACCAAGACCAGCTGAACCAGTTGAAGGATTTTCCCAGTTGTCTTCAACGAAACGAATATCGTGCTCCAAAGGATTGATACCCAATTTTTCCAAAGACTCAAGGTAAAGTTCTTGGATGTTTGATGGAGAAGGTTTCATGACCACTTGGAATTGGTGGTGTTGGTAAAGACGGTTAGGGTTTTCCCCGTAACGACCGTCAGCAGGACGACGTGATGGCTCTACATAAGCCGCATTCCATGGCTCAGGTCCGATAGCACGAAGGAAAGTGTAAGGACTCATAGTTCCCGCACCTTTTTCATTGTCATAAGCCTGCATAAGCATACAACCTTGGTCATTCCAAAATTGTTGCAAAGTCAAAATAATTTCTTGAAATGTTATTTTCTTAGACATTGTTTACTCCTTTTTATATAAATTACTTGCGACACGAGTCTGCCTCGGCGATCATACGAGGCAAGACGAGTTAGTACTGCGTCTAGCTCAGGCATTCTAGTGCTGAGCGTGGGGCAGTCCGACTGTAAGGAGGTTTCTGCCACTGACGCAGTGGAAAGTCAATTTTTTAGACATTGTTTACTCCTTTTTCTATAAATTACTTGCGACACGAGTCTGCCTCGTCGATCATACGAGGCAAGACGAGTTAGTACTGCGTCTAGCTCAGGCATTATAGTGCTGAGCGTGGGGCAGTCCGACTGTAAGGAGGTTTCTGCCACTGACGCAGTGGAAAGTCAATTTTTTAGACATTGTTTACTCCTTTTTCTAAATTCTTGTGACACGAGTCTGCCTCGTCGATCATACGAGGCAAGACGAGTTAGTACTGCTTCTAGCTCAGGCACTCTAGTGCTGAGCGTGGGGCAGTCCGACTGTAAGGAGGTTTCTGCCACTGACGCAGTGGAAAGTCAATTTTTTAGACATTGTTTACTCCTTTAGTTTTTATATTTCTTTTTCAATTAATTTCTGCTGAACAAACCAATTTAACAAGGGAAGAGTTTTATCTGTATTTGCCCATAGATGATAAGAATCGAAGACCGCTTGTACACTACCTAGATTTTCTACCAACTTATCTATTGTCAAAAAACTACGCCAGTATTCGTAAAAAATACTTGCATAGTTCTTATCATAAGTCGAAGAACCAAAATCATTCAATGAATGCCAACCATACTTCTTCTGAAAAAGTTCTACTAGAGATTGATTACAAATTTTTTCCGCTTGAAATTCCTCTTCTGTCAAGAAATACTTGCGACTAATATATTCAACCATCCCCTCTTCGAACCAGATATAAGAGTCATAACCATCAAAATCACCTAAAAAATGCTCCGACCAATGAGCTAACTCATGTCCTACAATCTGTAAGAGGAAATTTTCAGATAAAGAATGATAGTGACTTTCTATTGCTTGAGTTTGCTCAGAACACTCGTAGCCCATCAACTGATACAAATACAACTCTTTCCAAACAGCTAAATCAGGCGTCATAACCATTCGTCTATTATTTGTATAGGCTGGAACAGCGCTTTCCCTAATAATCTGTGTAGCAGCATTAAAACTTGACCAAATAACGGCTTGCGGTAAATCACAGACTGCAAGTTCATTCTTTAAAAAAGATTGATAATCTTTCAACTTTTCAGTATTTCTTACTACAAAATCACGAAATGCAGCTAGTTGACTATCGTCTTTTACAAGATAAAGGTTTTCCACGTCTCTCCTTTCTTTCACACAATAGACTGAATAAGCAAAAGAACCGCGTCCGACAATCCTAGGTTGATTTAACCTAGGGGCGTCAGAAACGCGGTTCCACCCTAATTTATTACTTCATTGTTTTTGAAAATACTACAGAAAGCGCCAGCTCTTGATTTTGTTCTACTTGGCTCCCACTATCCCAAGCTCGCTTGAAGAACGCCATAAGACTTTCTTTCCTGCTGACTATTATATCAAAAATTAGAATAATGTACAATTCTTTTTATGATTTTCTAAAAATCCACATCATCAACTCGTGGAGCACCAGATTGAACAGCAATCGTTTTTAAGGTTTCTCGTTCCTCTTTACTTAATTCAATTCCAAAGCAATCAAGATTAGCCTGAATACGAGATGCTGTAACAGATTTCGGAAGTGGTAAAAATCCTTCTGCCAAGCTCCAGGCCAAGGCTATCTGAGCAACAGACTTTCCGTGATTTGTTGCTATTTCTTGCACTTCCTTGCTATCAAAAAGTTCTCCCTGACCAAAAGGGCCCCAAGCTTCCAATAAAATTCCTTTTTCTCTACAGTAAGCTACGACTTCCTCTTGATACACACCTGGTGCCAAGCGAACTTGATTGACCGCAGGAAGGATAGTTGCAGTTTCAAGCAAGGCATCCAAATGATGGGGAAGAAAATTGCTAACGCCGATAGCACGGATTTTCCCTTCTTGATAGAGGTCTTCCATCGCTCTCCAGACCTCAGCATTTCGGATTTTCCATGCGTCATTTTCTCTGAGCGGTTTTGGGTTCGGCCAATGAATCAAATACAGATCCAAATAATCCAAACCCAGCTTCTCTAAAGACTCTTCAAAAGCCTGATGAGCTTGCTCATAGGTCTGTTGGCTATTCCACAGCTTGGTAGTTACGAACATTTCTTCACGTGGAACTCCGCTATCTTTGATTGCTTGACCAACACTTTCTTCATTCTGATAAATCGCCGCCGTATCAATATGACGATAACCAGCCTTCAAGGCTTCTAACACTGCACGATAGGCTTCTTCTCCATCCTTAGCCTTAAAAGTTCCAAATCCCAATACTGGAATTTCTACTCCATTATTTAATTGATAGGTATTCATATGCTTCTCCTTCTATTTTATACTCTCTTCAAACCACGTCAACGTCGCCTTGCCGTAGGTATTGTTACTGACTTCGTCAGTTCTATCCACAACCTCAAAACACTGTTTTGAGCAACCTGCAGCTAGTTTCCTAGTTTGCTCTTTGATTTTCATTGAGTATTATTCATCAATTATAGCATAAAACATTTTTTAATTAGTACTATCTTTTATAAAAAATAAGTCTATCACATATCTGACAGACCTATTTTTTCTTGCTTATTCATCACGACTATAATACAGTTCATGAGCTTTTAGGCGAGTATTGAGCATCTCTGGTATGGTCACAAAGGTATAACCTTGTTTTTTCAAATACTCAATGACCCTTGGCAAGGCATTGACTGTCGGACTGTGAATATCATGCATCAAAACGATAGAGCCGTTAGCTACTTGATGCTGAATTTCCGTCAAAATAGCTGCTTCATTTTTACTCTTCCAGTCCAGACTATCCACATCCCACATGATAAAGCTCAAATCCAAGCTATTGCGAATATCATCTGTAATGGCTCCATAAGGCGGGCGCATGAGTTTTGAACTAGAACCCAGCACTTTAGTTAGCACATCCTCAGTATCAGTAATCTGCTTTTTAGCTTCATCAAGAGAAAGTTGCGAGAGAATCGGATGGCTCCAACTATGGTTTCCAACAACATGACCTTCGGATTTTATCCTCTTCACCAAGTCCTCATTCCCAGAAACATTTTTCCCAAGCACAAAGAAAGTGGCTTTAACACCATATTTAGCTAGAGTCTCTAATGCCTGCGGGGTCGTTGCTGGATTTGGACCATCATCAAAGGTTAGAGCGACAACTTTTTGATGTTTCTTATCAAAGTAAGACTGGTACAAGGCCGCATCTTTTTCGAGTAAGTACGAAGATTGGATAACATCAAAGAAAGCAGATACTGGCAAGGCTATCTCTTCTAAATTTTCAACCGCAGGACTTGGATAAAGGATAATCTGACTATCCTTGTAATCAAAATTCCATGCAGATAAGTCTTGGTCAGAGAAGTTTTTTATAATCTGCTCACTCTGGTCTTGATCCAATTTTTTATCCTCTAGGACGGAGGTCAATTCTTTTATCAGTTGTTCCTTAGCCTTACTAGCATCTGAAAACAGTTGGTCAAGTGTAAAAGGTTGCCCATCTTCTGTTAAGTGAACCTTTCCTAGACTGGTCTTTTCTGTCTCTTCAACCTTAAAATCAACTAAATCATAGATTTGTTTGGTTACATTACGATTGACGACTCCCTTTAAACCTGACTCTTCTTGCTCTGTATAGTAGAAAACAAGAGTGTCCTTACTTTCTAGCTTGTCCTTAACATCTTGATTTATCAGCTCCTTAACAGACGAAATCACTTGCTCCCCTTGGAGAGGATAATAGGCAATCACTTCGGCTTGTCCCTTACGAAAATGCTCCTTCTGATTTCCCTCACTCAATTGATCGTCTTTCTCTTTTTTGAGCGATTCAATCTTTTGCTCAAAACTTTTTTGCTGGTAGATCTTAAAAGCAATAAATCCGCCTAATAAGCAAATAGAAATTGCTAAAATACCAATCAAAGCCAATAATACATGTCTCTTTTTCCCGTGTCTGCCACGTCCCAGTCTACTTTTATTCATATTTATATCATAACAAATTTGAGCAATAATTTCAATGATACAGTTTGGCAATCCACAATTCCTCTAGCAAGCCAAAGCATCTCACATCAACTCGATCAGCCCTATCTGTAGGAACCATCTAGTTTTCTATCTATGGAATTTCTAGTGGATTGAAGCTAGAATAGACACCGTGACTTCTAAAAACATTCTGAGAAATTGATTTATTTTTCCCAATCGATTTATCCTCAAACATCCCTATACCTCTGATATTTTCTTGATAATACTATATACCCAGACACTTGTAGTTTTACCTTCAGCTAGTAATGTTGACTTTTCTTCTTCAGATAATTTTTTCCGTAAGTAGTCAATCTGCTGAGAAGTAATGTTCTCTTTCCCCATTGCCTTGACAGATTGTATCACTATTGCAGTTAAGGTTGACATATTTGAAATATCTCCATTATTTCTATGCTTAAATTCTATCCTTGCCTTACCAACATTAAAACTGGCATATCTTCCATCTGATATATAGGTCCATTTTGCTGGTACCTGCGTAGATAAACCAAGTAAATTAAGGGCTGTGTTTCCCGATGGAGCAATGGTCCAATTATATTTTCTAGCAATAGCATCAGCAACTTCATCCACAGAGGCCATTGCATACTCTCCAATCAGTTCTATATATTTTGGTTTATAATAAATACCTTTCAAAATGCGAGTAACCTTTTTGTCTTTTACAAGACGATTTAATGTACTACGAACAGTTTCATCTCCTGCAATATCAAAGAAATCATTTGCTATAAAAACTTGATTCGATTCAAAATTTTCTATCCTGTTTACTATTTCCTGCTTATCGTTCATCTATCACGCCTCCTTTGCGCCGAATATGATGCTATTTTTGGTGCAAAAAGTCAAATGAGAGTCATTTTATCAAGAGGGAACAGACCTCTTACAATTTCTTATGTAAAATCTCTATCCATTTTTATCCCATTTCTTATTTCAGTAATAGCTTGATTATAAAAATCATGATAATCAGCCGCATTTATTTCTTTTATAATAACGCCATATGTACACAAGAGTATTCTCACATTATCATCTAAATCTCCAACTTTCGAGTAAAAATACACCTTTGTAAATTCAAAATGTTTCTTCTTGTATGCGAGTAGCCACCACAAATCGATTTCAGCTAAATCGAAAGCAAAACCAAGGATATGCACATCATTGCTTACAAAATAATCAATCCATGAATGATGATAAAAATCATTTTTAGAATTCCATCTTCTTAATAATTCAGACGTATATCCTATCACCTGCGAAAGCAAATAACCATAATGGTATTGTCCGAGTATAATAGAATTTTTTCTGGTTGCTATTCCATGTATATGCCATAATTTTTTCGATCACCTAATTTTATATACTGATAGATTCCTAGTTCCTTTTCCTTTTTACTGATTTCACCCTCTTTCCTATATCCATATAGATTTAAGATTTTTCCAATAGATGGATTAGTACAAATTGTTTTTTCAAACTCAAAGCTGTAATTCGTCGTCAAAATATTCTCTACTTCTAAGTTCAATAAATCCTCAAGAAACTCTTTCTTCCTTTTTGAAATTGTCATCTTATCCTTCAAAAAATCAGTTAGTTCCTCTGCGACAGTTTCTTCTTTCCCCTCATAGTTTACTGAAATCCTCATCGGAAAACTTAAAGAATCGCTTATCTCAGCATGTAATGAACGTTTCTCCGCCTCTTTTTCACCTCTAAACTTGTCGACATTAAAGAAATCATCATTTTCTGGCTCGCTCGCAAATAATCTATTGATACCATTCCCTACTAATAAAATAGGTTTATTTTTTCTGCTTTCATGTTTTCCCATTCCATTACCCCTTCTATTTTCGAAGCGCTTACATACACTCCTAAAGAAAGATGGATAGAAAGACGCTTTTCAACTTCTTTCTATCCATTACTTCCTTCAAGAGTCCACACCAGTAATTTTCAGTTCCATTTCATGAACTATCTTACTTGTCTCGTGTTTCTTCTTTATCTTACTCTACCATCAAAGACTTCTACTTGTACTAGAAGATGACGCTATCCAGCCATGTAGTAACTTCTATGGTCGCCTGCGATATTTCAACATGTCGCTTATCTTAACTGAGCAAGAATAGCTTTGAGTTTCTCAATCAACTCATCTTCTGTGTGGTCAGACTCTTTCTCATTGGCTAGGAAGGCAACTGCTTGAGCGAGAGCTTCTCGTGCTTGGTCAAGGACTTTCGCATCTACACTTGTAAGGTCGCCGTCTTGCAGAATCTTAGTCAATTCCTTGATCAATTTCTTGAGTTCTGACTCTTTCTTACGACGCGCGATGAGGAAGAGAAGGAGACCAAGAAGGGCGAGCAGACTAGCAATCATCGTACCGTATGGAAGATGACCTTGTTCTTTCCTTGTTTCTTTCGTTTCTTCTTCATCCTTAGTCGTTTGCTTACCTTTCAAGGATTCGAGTGCTTCTTTGACCTTAGCAGTAACCTCTCTCAAGCCTGCCTCTGTCAAGTCAGCATTTCTAAGGGCTTCTTGACCCTCTCCGAGAATGACCTTCGCAGCGTCGATGACAGATTGATCAATACCATCCAAGTCTTTCAAACGAGTTTCTAGTTCTTCAACCAATCGAGCAAGCTCAGACTTGTCAACAGGACGAGTCTCGCTAGGAGTTGCTGTATCGCCTGAATTGTTTGGAGTGTTTGTAGAAACTGGTGTTTCTTGAGCTGGAGTACTTGCTTGAGCCTGTCCAACAGTAGACGATGGAGTAGCAGGGGTGGTGTTGCTACTATCGTCGGTCGTCACACCAGGGGCTGGAGTGTTGCCACTGTTACCTGGTGTCACACTATCGCTATTGCTGTCAGCAGGGGTGGTAGTACCGCCGTTGTTCGTATTAGCACTATTATTAGTGTCGCCACTAGTATTGCTGTTACTACTATTGTCGGTATTATCACCGTTGTTGGTGTTAGCACTATTGTTAGTGTTACCATCATTACTTGGTACAGAAGTTGGTTTATCTACCAAGCCTTCTTTGGCTTTATCAAGTTCTTTCTTCGCTTCATCCACTTTCGCTTTCGCATCCGCTACGTCTTGTTCCGTTGCGTTCGCGTTCGCAATCACTTTTTCAGCTTCGGTTACAGCTTCTTGAGCTTTTGCCTTCGCGTCTTCATAAGCTTTCTTACTTGCTTCTGTCTTACCAGATGTTGATGCTCCTGGAGTAAGGGCTGCTTCCAAGTCCTCTTTCGCATTCGTCAGAGCTG
>NZ_VMLJ01000008.1:0-17821 GCF_013276615.1 Streptococcus sp. 1621 | reverse complement strand
CCTTCACAGTTGGAGATGGAGCGCTTGGTGCTTGAGTTTTCAAGTCATCTCTTGCCTCAATAGCACCCTCTAAAGCTGCAAGATAATCTGCTCTGCTTTTTAAATCTCCCGAATCCAACAACCCTTTTATTTTGTCTAATTTTTCTTGATAACTTCGAATAGTTTCTGGTGTTTTCCTATTCTCATCGCTATTTTGTTGATCCAACAGTCTATCATAAGCCTGTTGCAATAATGACTTCGCTATTTGTTTAGTATCTTGAGTAATATTAAAGTTTAGTCCCGTAACTGGTAAAGCGTACTGTAAAAACCTAGATTGATAACTCATTCCCAATTCCAAGTCATTTTCAGAACTAATTCTCACCTTATAAGATGTTACACCTGTAGGTAAATCAATCTCTCTACTTGTAAAACTTCCACCGGTTCCATTAGGTCTATTTCCTGCTTTAGATAGGATTGTTTCAGCATCTTTCTTAGTACCAGTTCCAATGTTAATTGTCCTATTCTTTGTCGTTCCATCGTTAGCTGCAATAACAGTTTTATCTGAATCTTTGGCAGGAGTTTGAGGTGAAAAGCTAGTTGAATAAATAGGAGTTTTAAAGCCGTCCTCATCAGTGAAAACTTCAACCTTATACCGTGCCTTAGTGCCATCAATATCTCCGGTATATCCAGTTTTAAAAGCTACTTGTACTTTCGATCCGTCCTTAGAAGAATAGGCTTTAAAAACTTTCTCTATCCCTCTAAATCCTTTAGTACCTTTGGCTACTTTACTCCCCCTAGGACCTCCTTCTCCACTTGGTTTATAGGGTGTATTATCAACCGATTCTTCATCACGATTTGCTTTTGTTCTAACTTTTGATAAAAACAACATATAGTCATTAGTTCTATCAAAAGATTGTTCAATTGTCCATACAACATTACTTCCAAGGACATTTATCGTCTCTATTGGAAAAACACCCTCATCCGTTTTTCTAGCAATCGCAAACTTGCCTGCTTCACCGTTAGCATCAACCGCTGTCCATCCAGCAAAATCATGGATTTCCCTCACCTCTCCGACAGCAATGCCTGTAGAAGCACCAATTTCGTTCATGTTTTGGATTTTTTCATTATTTTCTACCTTATCTGGTAAGTCCTTCAAGGCTTTAACCAACTCCTCTACACTCGCATCAGCGCTTGGTGCTGTGTAAGTCTGGTGTGCCGATGGATCATCCTTTGCAGCATCTGCATCTGGAGTGGCACTTATATCACGTTTTTTACGTGATTTTGATTTCTTGCTTTCTGTTGTTGCCGCGGGCTTGGTTGTTTCTACTGGTCTAGTAGATTCCTCTTCAACTGTTGCTCTTGTTTGGTCTTTGTTTTCTACGCTATTTGCTTCTGTAGATGGCACCTCAGTATTTTTCTCTGCTGACTTTCCTTCTGTTGCTGAAGCAGTCGATGATACTACTGGCGCTGGAGTGGCAGTAGTAGATGTTTCTTCTTTCTCTTTTGAAACAGTAGGTGATTCGACTGATGATGCGCTTGCATCAGTAGATGTTGGAGTAGTTGTTTCTTCTTGATCTTTCGGAGCAGTAGTCTCACTGCTACCAGAATTTCCATCCAACTGACTGACTACTGGAGTCGCCCCGTAGGTTCCATTCTGGACATCTGGGTCTTTCAGTGGTGAGCCTTGTGTTTCCTCATTAGTTGGGGTTACACCTTGCTCTGTGGCAGACACTGCCCCATTTCCTGGAAGCATGAACAAGGCTGCTACTGCAACACTAGCAGCACCAAAACTAACCTTACGAATCGAAAACCGCAAGCGTTTTTCTCTATCTTCGCTACCTTTATAAAACATATATAATCTTACTCCTTTTGCGATAATTATCTGTTGATATATATTAAGGAGGGCAAATAAAAAGCCCCCCCCCTAAAATTTTTATGTAAATTTTAGACTGGCTTAACTCATTATACTCTTTTTTATTTTATAAATCAAACATTATGAACTCAGCTTGATATGATGCATCTTATCCAATTCTTCTGTTTCACGCGAAACACCCTGCGCCAGGCAAGGTGTTCTTGTTTTTATACTCAATGAAAATCAAAGAGCAAACTAAGAAGCTAGCCGCAGGTTACTCAAAACACTGTTTTGAGGTTGCAGATGGAAGCTGACGTGGTTTGAAGAGATTTTCGAAGAATATTAAACCCCAAATTATTCATATCTCACACTAACCAAACAATTCAAAAACCACCAGAAGAGCCTTAAAATACTGCCCTTCTGGTGATTTTCATTGATAGCTGAGTCTCGAAGAAGGTAGAGTTTAAATTGAAACTACTATCATACAAAACTCTTTGATCCTATTTATTTTTATCACAATTTTGATTTATAGTTCTCCGAATACCTTTTAAATGTGAAAGCATTTCATTGGAGCTTTGAAAAATACATACACTGTTTTTATTCGTATGTTAACTTGATAGAATCTTTGTCTTCAAGCATTTTTTTAATGTTAACGACAGGCAATATGAAGTTGGGGAACTCATTACCCCGAGTAATCATATCAGATACGATAGGCCGAATATAGGACCAAAGAATTGCTAAGCCATTCTCTTTAAGAAAAGTTTCAAAATCAATATCAAATTCTGTCTCATCATATATAAATGAAAATTCTCCAACAATATCTACAATAAGCTCAAAAGCAGAATCATCTGAATCTATATTTCCTTGCTTTGTTATCAAGTTAACATAAGCAAGGTTTTCAGATTTTCTTATTAAAATCTGTGCAGACAATTCAGGATGTAAATTAATAGTACTATTTGTTTGGTCAAAAGTAGGATTTCTTCGGTATGATACTTCATTTAAAAAATAATCTTTAAATTGTAAAGAGGACATTAAGCTGCCACCTCACTATTTTCTTTTGTTGTAATTAAGTTTTCAGAATCTATTGGTAAATATGAAAAACATGACTTCTTGTTTTTTATATTATATTCAGGCATTGCATTTACTTTAGTTACAGAATTCAAATCATCAAACTCTTTTTGATTATTTAATTGAGGAGTAAAATGGATTTCATCTTTATATTTTTTAAGACTTCCTGATATATTCAAATCATAATCAAATTCATTGTTTACTGAATAAATTTTGTTGGCCTTAATATTTTCAACTAATTCTTGGAACATTGGAGAATCCATCAAAGAAAATTCTTCAGTTCCTAAAAAGTTTGACAATAAACTCATAAAAGCCTCCTTATTTATAAAATGTTTGTAATACAATTTAAATCACGGATACAAATTTCCTCTCCATTCTTTCCGTCAATTACTGGTAAAGATGGAATAGCAGTATATGTTTTGGACTGCACTGCTTCATAATTCTTCCCATGCTGAGACGCTAAATCAAGCAACAGTTCAATAATTAATCCTTGATTTTGGTTAAGAAGAGTAGCTCTATTTTTGGCTCCGCTACCTGAAATACCTGCAATCTCACGTTCAATTTGAATAGATGCCGCTTGTCGATATTCCTCTAATAACCTTTGGTTTTTTGGGTTATCTAAAATAAAAATCTTATCTATAGATTTTAGGGTGATTTTAGCATGAATTAACTCAGGCCTAACCCCAGATTTGCTTAGTTCAAATGACTTATACTTTGCGACATAAGCAGAAGCAATCGTTTTACCAGTATCTTTGTTAAAAGGTAGAAAAAAGTAAATACCATTACCCAAATCGTTCGGATGTCTCTGTTTATGAATACCAGGTTTATATTTCTCATAAGAAAACCCAGCAGATAGAATCTTTTCTTTCCTTTTATTGGTGGTGCCGTGCCACCCACTATATTGTAGCATAGAACCTCCTGATGAAGCTACTAGCTTAATTATACTGTTAAAGCTTAGATAATTCAACTATTACGGGCTTTTTTGAAAAAATTCTAGCGATTTCCAGAACGTAACTGAGCATTAAGACAATAACTACCTCACCTTATCATGCCGAAATTATCGGATTTTATCAGAATTAAAACCCCATAAAATCGGGCTTTTTTGAAGAATAGAGTGAATTGGAACTAGAACAGTACACTTCGACTACTAAAACATTGCTAGAAATTAATTTGACTTTCCTAATCAATTTGTTCAAATCTTATTTCAATCTACTATAAAAAAACACAAGCCTAAGCCTGCGGAAACATTATCTATTCTAAATAGTCTTTTTCTGTTATGACTCTTAATCTAGTAGAATAATTCTGGAATGTTGAGAATTTAAAGCGTTTAGGATCTTCAAGTTTGTTTCTATCGTTCATTTCTAAAGCACGGTTATAGTCTATAATAGCTTTCACTAACTTATTGATTATAGCTTTATCATTATCCATTACTTTATAATAATCTTCGACTTTCCGAAGGCGAAAAGTGGTATTTAGTAAATAACTTTTATCTTCTAAAATCAATGTTTTACCAATATCTAATCCTTCAACATATCCTTCTTTTGCTGAATTTCTAAGCTTATACTTCAATTGATACTTTTTAGGAATGTAACTTCTAAATGGAATCAAGAAAGTTAGCCCCTGTATTTTGACAACAGTTACCGCAAATCCCCTTCCTTTATTCATTACTTCCTTCGTCTTAAAGTCATAGTCCATCGCTTGAATAAGGTCGTAATCCTTGCACATTTTTAAATCAATTTGACCTAATTTTAACTTTTTGCTTTTCATTTCTATTCCCTAGATAAAAAGCTCACTAAAAAGTGAGCAACATTTCCAATGAGATACTTCTGTTGACGAGCGCGTCTCTCCGCCCCCTCATTGCCTCACGAAAAGGCTAGACGAATCGAAAGGAGGTGAGTTTTCCTGTTTTCAATTCTACTTATTCTTACACATTTTTTTAATTTTGTCAAACAAAAAAACGCAAGCCTAAGCCTGCGGTGAGTGTAATCTATTTTGAAATTTTTAAATAAAAAAGGAGCATTTAAGCCCCTCCTTTGAAATAACGGACCCTTTGGCTGGTCGGTGTACCCAGCATCTCAGATACCCTTTTGCAAGGTGTGGCAGGAACCTTTCTGCCCTCAAATGTCTTTCGTTAATGTTATTCTAGCACTATCTAATTTTTTGTCAAGTTTTCTCAATCTACCAGACTTGATACGTATTAGCTACACCCTCAACAAACTTAAAAAAGTTCTCTTATCTGAAACCATCACAAAAAAACACTTGTTTTACTAATTTTAAGTGTACCACAATACCTCCAATTGCTAATCGATAGAATTGCTCTTAGGAAACATTCCCTTTCTGCTATTCTAGCATAAGTTTGTCTAACTGTGGCATTTGAAACTAGATAATTCTTCTGTTTCACGCGAAACACCCTGCGCCAGGCAAGGTGTTCTTGTTTTTAAGTTGTATAAATCGTTGAAGCTGTCGCAATGGTATGCCATTGGTTGGCTGTTGTGGCTGCGAAGCCCTTGTCTGCGTAGAAGTCGTTAAATGGCAGGATTTCCACTTCCAGCTCGTCGATGCGGTCAAGCTGACCAGCCAGATAAGCCTCGATACGGCTTTCTGCTCGCTTGATGCGTTGCAAGAGTCCGCCCATACGGATGTCAACTGTATCCAAACCAAAGACCTTGTTTTCTTTCAGCCATTGGTGGCTAAAGAGGGCATGGAAGTGCTCAATTTGGCTTCTGAGTTCTGGTAATTCTTGTCTTGCGATTTCTTGCAGACTTTCTTTATCATCCGTTTGGTAAGCCTGACGAATGCATCTTCCCACATCTACTTTGCTACTTAAAATAGCATTCAACTGGGCCTGAGTTTCAAAGAGGTAGGCATAGTTGCCAGCTTTTTCTTTAATGTTAGCAAGGGTCTCAGCTGCCTGAGCAAAGTGTGGTTTGTCCTGTTCAGGTGTCATGTGTCGGTCAAGGATCGGACAGAGGACATCCTGATAAAAGACATAGCGGTTAGGATTGATGCCACTGAGATTGCCTGGCAAGTCTGGCAAGAGGTTGGCAAGGTCAATCTGCATGAAATCCTCAACTGATAAACCTGTATTGGTCTTGAAGTGTGCAGACAAACGGTCTAGGTCATTGCGATAGCTGAGTTCTGCCCAGATTTGCAAGCTTGGGAGAATAGAAAACTGGGCAGTTTCACCACCATTGTCTCCCCAACCAGTTACGATGACTTCTTTAATCTGATTGGCACGGCAGGCTTTATTAGCCTCGATAGCCACTAGACGGCTAAAATGGTTGTGAGGTGTAAATCCAATCCACTTCCAAGCACCTCCTGCGAAGGCAAGATCATGGCTAATCTTGTGGTGGTTGCGGAAATTGCGATTGTATTTTTCCTCGCTATCCTGATAATAGTCCCAGTAAACCAAGGTCACTCGGTCTTTGAGACGGTCTAGGTAGACACGCGTTTCCTCTGGAATTTCCACATCACGGTCGTACTGGCCATCTGCTGACATAAGTTTAAAGAACATATCGCTCCACATCTGGCAGTGGAAACCATACTTGTCAGCAATATCCAGCACGCGCTCCAAGTGTTGACACATTAGGAGACTACGATCCACAACACCGTTCAGAATCAAGTAACGTCCCAAACCAACCAAGTGGGCTTCGTCCATCCCGATATTGACCTTGCGAGTTTGTAGCTTAGACAGGGTGGCAAACATGCCATCAATCAGGTCATAAACCTTTTCTTCGCCAATGAGGAGAATGTCCTCTACATCACGGAGTTCTTGCACTTCCTTGACACCCCATTTGACAAAGGCTGACAAGTGGGCCAAGGTCTGAATACAAGGCACAAAGGTCATGTCAAACTGCTGGGCATAGGCTTCGATTTCCTGCAACTCCTCAGCTGAGTAGGCTCCACGGAAATAGCCAAAGTAAGGCTGCCCTTCAATCTGGTAAGTGTCTTCCATGTAAAGTTCAAAGGTTGAATAGCCCATGAGAGCTAAGAGTTCAATCATCTGCTTGGCAGAAGCGACATTCAGCACCGCATTGCGCGAACAGTCAGCCATATAGGCTAAATCTTCGTAAGCTGCTTGTTCCTCAATCTCTACTTTATCACCTTCTACTAGAGCTGTTGCCAACAAGGACAAGGCACGATAAAGTTGGTGAGGTTTGCGGTAGGTCAATTGATAGTGACCATCCTCACCCTTGATAGAGATAGAAGCTTGATCAGACTGAGTGACTAACACCTCAACATCTGGTAAAGAAATATGCTTTGTCAGCAAGTCGATTGCCTGAGTTTGTTTGGGACTAAGCCCTGTAAATCTTACCATTGGTTTTCCTCCTGTAACCAGTTGACAAAGGCACCGTAGAGATTAGCATCTGCATGATAGGTGCAGGCTTGGATGACAGGTGCGACCGTGTATTCTTCGTAGGTTTCGACAAATTCATCGACAGCTTTTTTAATCCCTTGAATAAAATCTGGATTTTGACTGATAGAGCCTCCCAGACTGATGACATCTGGATCGATGAGATACTGGATATTGAGCAAGCCTTGCGCCAGATTACGGTTCATGCGCTCAATAGCTTCTTGGCAAAGGGCATTTCCTACTTCGGCCTCTTGGTAAATCTTGCGACCGTTCCAATTAGTCTGACCAGATTTTTCAATCACGTATCGCACCATATTCCCAGTTGACGCTAGTTGCGACCAGTTGTTGAGCTTTTCAGCAGGGGCAAGGGTGGTCATGTAGCCAAATTCTCCACCCAGACCGTGGCGACCTCGATGAAGTCTACCATTGATAATCATGGCTCCGCCAATCCCTGTCCCAATCACGACACAGGCTGCATTTTCAAGTTCTGGTTGAGCCAGTAATTCACTGAGTCCCACGCAGTTTGCATCATTTTCTAAATGGATAGGTAGCTGATAAGAGCTAAACACCTCATACCAAGAAAAGCCGTGGATATAAGGCACCGCACTGAAGCCATCAATCACACCTGTCTCTTGATTGACCGCACCTGGAACGCTCATAGCAATCCCACTGTAATCCTGCTCTGACAAGCGCTGGTCTAGCCAAGCTAATAAATCCTCCAAGCTTTCTGGTGTTGGAATGCTTGTCTTATCTAGTATTTTCCCATCAGGAGTCAGACTGGCAAACTTAATCCCAGTCCCTCCGATATCAATCGTTGCAATGGTCATTTTTTTTACCATAAAAAGGGGCAAATCAGCAGTTAATTCTTACCTTTTCGCCCCTCCTTTCTTTTGATGTTTACTTTTTGAAATTAAATTTCTTCTTTTTTAATCAATTCTGTACGAATCTCTTGTGGTGAAATGAAGCCTCTATGAACTGGATATGGTTGTTCAAGTAGGTCAAGGAAGAGATGTTGACTTTCCGGTACACGTACATTTTCACTACACATATTGTAGTAACGAAGTACATAGCCTTCTTCATTTTCAGCTACCTTAAAGGCTGTTGGACAGATTTGCGGTATGCTAAGAACAGAATGGCTCAAGAGGCTACCAGTCGCAGCCACGCTTCCTTCTTGTCTAGCAAGCTGAAGGCTGGTAAACGGTGTCTGCAAGGCTTTAGCTCGACGATAAGCTGAGAAGCGTTCTTGGGCTTGGTGGCACTCAAGCGCAAACTCGACTTCAAATTCACGCAAGCATTGTGCTTCTGGTGTTGGGAAGTAGCCCCAGTCACCTAGCTCACCTGATGCACGCAAAATAGTCACTGCAATGGTGTCGTCTCCAAGGATTTCGTATTCATTCAATCCCTTGTTGGATACGGTCACACCTTTTTCATCGTCATACAGACTAACAAAGGCTTGTTGGTGTTGAGGATTTTCAGGATTTTCCCATGAAGCAGCTGGTTTGTTTGGTCGTGTCACCACCTCATAGATGCTTTCAGAATCATTGCTTGGACGCGTGTTGTGAGTCTTAACCAAAAGACGGATACGGTGATCTTTGGCAGTGTTAGTAAAGCGAGTCTTGCAACGGATTTGTGGATTATCAACGAAGACAGTCAACTCAGTTTCCAGAGGAATGCTTGTCAACTCTTCTGAACGTCCCGCCTCACGCTTCATAAACTCGATGATGCCTTTTTGCTCTTCTTCTAGCTTTTCATCTGCACTGACAGGCACGGTCAATTCATGTTTGAGCAAAATCTTAGCGTAGCGAGCCGTGTTTTCCAAGACCTCATATCCCTTAAGCTCTGCATAGATTGGCTCTGTTCCTTTTGGTTGGAAATAGATATACTCGTTTCCGATGTCACCACGGTCTTCGAAGCGGATAAAATCTTCATAGGCTTCGTGAGTTGTCTTGTCATAGACTGTGATATTGTCATCTACACTCACCGTTACAAATGGCGTATCAATCACTCCGTTTTGGTAAATGCCTTCGCGGTGTTCTTGTTCTCCTTCCAGCAATTGGAAAGTTGTCCAAGAAAGTGGCGCTAGGTGAACTGGAATGGTTACGCGCACTTGTCGAGCGATACGAGCTTGGCGAAACTTATCTTTTGGTAAATCGTACTCAAAATTAGCTCCGAGATCTTCGATTTTAGCCTCTACAGGACGCCCATCCAAGTCCTCCACACGGTAGCTTGGCAAGGTAAGAGCTGCCATCTTCTTATAGCCTTCTGTTGGATGCAATTCCTTGAAATCACAAGTCGCAACATCAATCACTGTGCTGACAGTATCAACCTTATCATGCAAACCTGTGTTAATGACAGTAAAGAGATAATCACTTTGAACCTTAGACGTAGCGATTTTACCCTTCCATTCGTTAAGAAGATTGCTCTTAACAAAGGTTCCGACTTGGTTAACCTTGGCAAAACGAGTTTCCATCTCACGGTGAACTTCGTCCACGCTACAGCCACAGATACTATCATGCGGCGCATTTTGCAAAAGAGTTTTCCAAGCATAGGTCAACTGGTCCTTGTGGTTATGACCCCCAGTGATAATAGTTAGTGGCTCCACTACTTGCTCTAGGAGGTTGCTATTTTCTTGGAAGGCTTGTTTGAGATAAATACGAGATGAAGAAGTGTTGGCAAGTGTGTACCAGCCGTCTGTTTCCTGACTGGTCAACTCACCTGTAACCGTTGATAACTGCTCTGGTAGGGCACTTTCCACGGCTTGGACATATTCATCAAAAGAACTATGAACAAAGGTTACATCTGGGAAGAGTTCATTTGCTACACGAATGGCTTCGCTCAGATTTTTCTGAACAGGCTGGTGGTCACAGCCATTCATCATCAACCATTGGTTGGTCGAAGCATAGTCACGCACGTCTGCCAGTTTTTGTTTCCAGAAGGTCAAGGCCTCGTCTTTATCAACTGGAATTTCATTCCCATTACTGTACCAGTTGGCAAAGAGGATACCGAGGACACGACTACCATCCGCACCCTGCCAGTACATTTCTGAAAACTGGGATGTAAACTGCTCATCTTCGAGGACTTGGTTGTCAAATCCAATCGGCTTCACACCACGACCAAAGGCCGCCACGTGAATGCCTGATTTTTGAAGAATTTGAGGCGCTTGTCCCATATTTCCAAAGGTATCTGGGAAGTAACCAATCTGAGTTGACTTGCCCCATTTTGCACATTCTGCTTGACCAATCAAGGTATTGCGGACATTGGCTTCACTTGAAATCAAATAATCATCCTGCAAAATGTAAAAGGGACCAATTTTCAATTTTCCTTCGTCAATGTAGCGTTGAACTTTGTCACGATTTTCAGGGCGAATTTGCAAGTAGTCGTCAAGGACAATAGTTTGTCCATCCAAGTGGAAACTCTTGAACTCAGGGTCATTTTCAAAGAGATCAAAGAGATTGTCAAACAATTCCACCAACTGCATACGGTGGCTTTCAAAAGGCAAGTACCACTCACGATCCCAGTGACTATGTGAGATAATATGTACGACAACATTTTCCATGAAGTAAAACCTCATTCTAAATTTAAATTTTAACGTTTTAAATGTAAAGGTGTGATTCTGACAAGAATCGGTTGCGCGAAAGCGCGCTCCTTAGCGGATATCCAAGTAATCCAAGACCAACTCACAGAACATCATGTTAGCCCAAGAGAACCATTCACGAGAGTAGAGAGTTGGGTCATCTACGTGAAAGCTTTCATGCATAACACCTGTACCACCATCGCAAGCAACCAGCTGATCCAGCAAGAATTTCTTCTCTGCCTTGTCTGTTGTTGTCAAGCCTTGGATAGAAAGGGCGATTGGCCAGATATAGCGATAGAAGGTATGAGAACTTCCGAGACCGCTAGCGTATTCTCCTTGATAGAAGTAGGGATTTTCAGGGCTCAGAATGGTACGACGAGTTGCTTGATAAACCTCATCGTTGACATCGCAGTAGCCCAGATAAGGTGCAGCCAGCAGACTTGGTACGTTTGGATCATCCATGATGCTAGCATTTCCCAAACCATCCACTTCAAAGGCATAAATCTTTTCGCCCTTGCTGTTGGTGGTGTAAGCGTAGTTTTCGATTCCTTCTTGGATTTCAGACTGGAGGCGCTTGGCATCAGCAATAATGCTCTGGCTATCAGCTAGGTCTAGTTCGACAAAGATTTCTTGCACATAACCCAAGACTACTACAGCAAACATATTTGACGGAATCAAGTAACTATACTGACAGCAGTCATCGCTCGGACGAAAGGCTGACCAAGTCATACCTGTCACTGCAAAATCAGGTCCAAAGCCATCATTTACCAAGGTGTCTTCCTTGCGGTCCGTATCTCGGACAAAATGATAAGGAGAGTTCTTGTGGTCTTGTTCCACCGTCCAAAGATGGAGAATTTCCTTAGTCGCTGCGACAAAAATCTCATCGAACTGACTAGTCTCGCCAGTTTCTTTCCAGAGGAGATAGGCCAGCTGCAAAGGATAGCAAAGCGAGTCCACCTCGTACTTGCGTTCCCAAATCCAGCCATTAAGGTCTGTGTGGTCAGTCTCATGGTGCCCCTTCCAGTTTTCCTCAATGTTGAAGGAATTGGCATAAGGATCCTTGAGTACCAAGGTCATCTGACGTTTGACCAAACCTGCAATGGTCTGACGCAGGAGGGCATCTCTTTTAGCCACATGCAGGTAGGGTCTGAGTTGAGCTGTCGAATCCCGAAGCCACATAGCAGGAATATCTCCAGTCAAGACAAAAGTTGAACCGTCTTCTAGGATTTCAACCGTATTGTCCAAGGTGTCGGTGTAGCAACGCTCGAAAACATCCACCCACTCTGGATGGTCCTTAGCACGTTCTGCTACTTCACCTAGCCATTCTCTAACAATTTCTTTTGAATAAATCATCGTGCAGTATCCTCTTTCAAACAAGTTTCATTTTCAGTATATAGCTTTTGAGACAGAAAATACATACACAAATGATAGTCATTTTTCTACAAAATAGTTATCTTTGAAACTCCTTTTCTAAAGGCTATCTTTTTCTGATATAATGTAGAAAAACAGCTAAAGGAAAGACTATGAAACCACTACTTGAAAGCATCAATACCCGATTTGGAACTGCCAGCAAGCATGCCTTTTCTCGGGGAAATACCCTGCCATACACAGGCGTGCCTTTTGGGATGAATTACTTTGTACCCCAGACCAGTGACCAGGAGGGCTCTTGGTTTTTCGATCCGCATCTGCCTATCTTTCAGGGGATTCGACTAACCCACCAGCCCAGTCCTTGGATTGGGGACTACTCTTGGCTCCTCCTGACTCCTGTCACAGGCCAGCTAGGTGGAGACAGCCTCTTCCATCGTCAGTCTTCCTATGATATGGATAAGGCCTCTTTCCAACCTCATTATCTGAAAATTTTCTCCCTGCGCTATCAGATTGAAACCCAGCTCACACCGACTTGCTACGGTGCTTCTATTCGTTTGGAGCAAAAGCAAGGCAAAGCCCTCTCCCTCTATCTTCACGCAGCAGATGAACTGACCGTGGAGCAAGTAGATAAGAGGAATCTTGCCCTACGACAAGAAGGAAAAACTGAAACCAACAAAAATCCACTAACGATGTTCACTGCCCTGCAAATGAATACGGATGTTCTTGCTATCAGCCAAGAAGGTGGGGACTGGCGAATTGACTTAGCAAGTAGTCATGCTGAAATTCAGCTAGCCACTTCTTTCATCTCTCACTCTCAAGCTGTTCTTAATCTACCTCCAGACGATTTTGATAACTGTAAAACAAATGCCCAAGCGGACTGGGAAAATCTCCTCCATCGTTTTGACGTTATAGAGACAGGAGAGGCTGACCGAACCTTCTTTGACCACTGCCTCTACAGACTCTTCCTCTTCCCACAGACTTTTTATGAGGTTGATGAGTCAAGGCAAGCCATCCACATGGATCTGGCTACTGGTACTGTCAAGCCCGGGGTTCTCTTCAGCAACAATGGTTTCTGGGATACCTTCCGCACCACCTTCCCCCTCTTTGCCCTTATCATACCGGAACACTATCGTCGCTTTTTAGAAGGATTTCTCAATAGCTACCGCGATACTGGTTACCTTCCAAAGTGGTTGGCTCCAGATGAACGTGGCATGATGCCGGGTACTCTTTTAGACGGCATTATCGCAGATAGCGCCTGCAAGGACATGGCTCCCAACTTGGAAGAAGAACTCCTTCAAGCCATGCTTGAAACAGCCAGCAAGTTCGACCCTCTCGGCATCAATGGTCGCCACGGACTAGCCCAATACCAAGAACTAGGCTACCTCTCTACCGACAACCACGAAAGTGTCAGTCATACCCTAGACTATGCCTATAGTGACTTTTGTATCGCCAGCTGTGCCAAAAAACTTGGTCAGAATGACATCGCGGAAACCTATAGGACTGCTTCACAAAATTACCGCCATCTATTTGATGCTGAGACAGGTTACATGCGAGCGCGAGACAAGCAAGGCAACTTCCGCCCTGACTTCTCTCCTTATAGTTGGGGACGTGATTATGCCGAATGCTCTGCCATTCAAGCGACTTTAGGCGTCCTCCACGACATCCCAGACTTAATCCAACTTATGGGTGGAAAAGAAGCCTTCAGCAACTATCTTTTGAAAGCCTGTCAAGATGCTCCCCTCTTTGAGACAACAGGCTATGGTTACGAGATTCACGAAATGAGCGAAATGGCTACTGCTCCTTTTGGACAAATAGCTATTTCCAACCAGCCTAGCTTCCACATTCCTTATCTCTTCCGCTACAGTAACTACCCTGACTATACTGCCCTTCTTATCAAGACACTCCGTCAGAAAGCCTTTCATCCAAGCTGGCAAGCCTATCCTGGCGATGAAGACAATGGTAGTCTCTCTGCTTGGTACATCTGGTCAGCTCTCGGATTTTATCCGACCTGTCCAGGAAAATCAATCTATGATCTCGGAATCCCTCTCTTTGACCATCTCCGTATCTACCTTGCTAAAGAAAATAAATGGCTAGATATTCATACGGAGCAAAACCACAGCCACTTCAACTTTGTCAAAGAATGCCGACTGGACAAAAAACTAGTATCAACTATTCAACACCAAGATCTCCTAAAAGTTGAGCAGTTAACCTTTACCCTCAGCTGGTTACCAAGTCAGCCGTTCACTTCCTGAAATACAAAAGTAAGCGCGTCATAACAAGGTATCTATCATTCATGGAAGACCTCCTGTATACTATTCGTAAAGTAAAACTATTGGAGGATATTGTAATACCACAGCCTATTGTTCCTGTAGAGATTCCACAATCTCGTCCTTTTTATTCTAAAAAGAGAAATGATATTCTGCTTAAAGTTCGTATTGGCAAGCTTGAACTAAGTTTTTTTCAATCTCTCAATCTCGAAATGGTAGAACGGCTTTTGGATAAGGTGTTGCTTTATGACAATTCATCTATCTAGCCTAGGGCAGGTCTATCTCGTATGTGGGAAAACGGATATGAGACAAGGCATTGATTCACTGGCTTATCTCGTTAAAACCAACTTTGAATTGGATCCTTTCTCAGATCAAGTCTTTCTCTTTTGTGGTGGACGTAAAGACCGCTTTAAAGCCCTTTACTGGGATGGTCAAAGATTTTGGCTACTTTATAAACGCTTTGAGAATGGTAAACTGACTTGGCCAAGTACAGAAAAGGATGTCAAAGCTCTCACGCCTGAACAAGTAGATTGGCTTATGAAGGGCTTTTCTATCACTCCCCAAATAAATTCATCAGAAAGTCGTGATTTCTATTTAAATGAGGACTTTCTTTTTAGTATAATAAAGTTAGAAAACAGAGAGGGAAGATGATGAAAGACTTATTAAAAATCATTCAACAACAGAGTGCTACAATTGATAGTCTCACCAATGAACTTACCCTTCTGCGTGAACAAGTGGCTTATCTAACGCAAAAGCTCTATGGAAAATCCTCTGAGAAAAGTGTTTGTCCATCTGGACAAGTCAGCCTTTTTGAGGAGGAAGCTTCATCTGATGAAGATGGAGAGGTTCCCAGTTGAAAGAGAAGAAATCACCTATAAACGTAAGAAAGCTAAAGGGAAACGTCAAGCTCTTCTTGCCCAATTTGATTCAGAAGAAGTTCATCATCGCTTAGAGGACTGCATTTGCCCTGACTGTCAGGGAGAGCTAAAAGAGATTGGAGCGAGTTTTCAAGGACAAGAATTAGTCTTTATTCCTGCGCAATTAAAACGAATAGATCATACCCAACACGCTTATAAGTGCCAAGCATGCAGTGAGAAAAATCCGAGTGATAAAATTGTGAAAGCTCCTATCCCTAAAGCCCCTTTGGCGCATAGCCTTGGCTCAGCTTCTATTATCGCTCACACCATCCATCAGAAGTTTAATCTGAAGGTCCCCAATTATCGCCAAGAAGAAGATTGGGCTAAGATGGGTTTACCAATCACACGTAAGGAAATCTCTAATTGGCATATCAAGGCGAGTCAATACTATTTGGAGCCCCTCTATAACCTCTTGCGAGAGAGACTATTGACTCAGCCCTTACTTCATGCGGATGAAACTTCTTATAGGGTGCTAGAGAGTGATAGCCATCTGACCTACTATTGGACTTTTTTGTCTGGGAAAGCTGAGAAGCAAGGAATCACGCTGTACCACCATGATCAGCGTCGAAGTGGTTCAGTAGTACAAGAATTCCTAGGAGATTATTCTGGATATGTGCATTGTGACATGTTACGGCAGTAACTTAGGACTTTAGTCCTCTAGTTCTGCCTATGGGATAGCAGTCCAAGGTTTAGGAGCAAGGCGACGCTAAGCTTGGTAAACTGCGAACCGCTAGAAGCTTATCGTCAACTGGAAGAAGCTGAACTTGTTGGATGTTGGGCGCATGTGAGAAGGAAGTTTTTTGAATCCACCCCCAAGCAAGCAGATAAGTCATCCTTAGGAGCTAAAGGTTTAGCTTATTGTGACCAGTTATTTGCCTTGGAAAGAGACTGGGAGGTTTTGCCAGCTGATGAACGACTACAGAAACGTCAAGAAGAGCTCCAACCCCTAATGGAAGACTTCTTTGCTTGGTGTCGGCGTCAGTCAGTTTTACCTGGTTCAAAACTAGGAAGGGCAATTGAATACAGTCTCAAGTATGAAGAAACCTTTAAGGCCATTTTGAAAGACGGACATCTGGTCCTTTCCAATAATCTAGCTGAACGCGCCATTAAATCATTGGTTATGGGACGGAGTAAAAGAGTCCAGTGGACTCTTTTAGCCTGAGCTCAGTTTAAAAAAGCGAGGGTGGTTGTTTTCTCAAAGTTTTGAAGGAGCTAAAGCAAGAGCTATTATTATGAGCTTATTGGAAATAGCTAAACGTCATCAACTAAATAGTGAGAAATATCTATCCTATCTTCTAGAATGTCTTCCAAACGAGGAAACTCTCGTAAACAAAGAGGTTTTAGAGGCTTATTTACCATGGACTAAAGTTGTACAAGAAAAGTGCAAATAAGAAATCTCCAGATTAGGAACTATCCGTGAGTTCTCTAGTCTGGAGATTTTTCAATAGACTTCGTTATTGGGCGGTTACGTTACGGAAGAAAAAGTTTCAAAATGATAAAAACGCATAATACCTTGCCTTAAAAAGCTTGATATTATGCGTTTTATCAGAGAAAGATTTTCTGAATGTTCACCTCAAATTGAGTTTTTCCAACATTCTTTCAATCACTATTCTAGCTAGTTTACGACTCGTCTAAACTTTGCTTATCTTAGCTGAGCAAGAATAGCTTTGAGTTTCTCAATCAACTCATCTTCTGTGTGGTCAGACTCTTTCTCATTGGCTAGGAAGGCAACTGCTTGAGCGAGTGCTTCTCGTGCTTGGTCGAGAACTTTCGCATCTACACTTGTAGAATCCAATTCTGCTTCAAGCTTGCTTAGTTCCTTGAGTAATTTCTTGAGTTCTGACTCTTTCTTACGACGAGCGATGAGGAAGAGAAGGAGACCAAGGAGGGCAATTAGACTGCCAAGCATTACTACATATGAAAATTCAGTAGTTGTCTGACTATCGTATTTCATCTGATCTTTTTCTTGATTTTGCTGGTCTTCTTTCACACCTTTCAAGGAGTCTATTACCTCTCTCATTCTTCTAACAATATCACGCAAATCGAACCCTGTCAAACTTTCGTCATTAAGAGCTTGTTTAATCTCTGTAAGAAGAGCTTTAGCTGACTCAAGCGTTGTACTATCTATACCATCCAAGTCTTTCAAACGAGTTTCCAGTTCTTCAACCAATCGAGCAAGCTCAGACTTGTCAACAGGACGAGTCTCGCTAGGAGTCACCGTATTGCCTGAATTGTTTGGAGTGTTTGTAGAAACTGGTGTTTCTTGAGCTGGAGTACTTGCTTGAGCCTGTCCAACAGTAGACGATGGAGTAGCAGGAATGATGTTGCTACTATCGTCTGTCGTCACACCAGGGACTGGAGTGTTACCACTATTATCTGGTGTCATTCCGTCTGTTGATACTGGTGCCTCTAATCCTTGTTTTGCTTGCGCTGTTGCTGCTG
>NZ_VMLJ01000007.1:0-3965 GCF_013276615.1 Streptococcus sp. 1621 | reverse complement strand
CTTACACAAAAAAATCCCACCTTTTTAGGTGGGATTATCACTAATATCTTACTCTTCTAATTATCATTTTTATCATCATATAGATAGCTTTGTGCTATCACTGAAATCCTATTATGCCCAAGAGATTGACTGGCAATTTTCATTGCCACTTTATCAAACACCTCTCCAGCCCGTTCTTTTCGCATGATATACCTTTCTGAGCGAGGTATATCTTTTTCTTGTCTCGCATACTTATCGTAAATACGCTTGGCATAAACTGCCCTGTATCTGTGATTGTCATAATGTGATGGGAGTTTTGGGAAAACTCTCCCTTTTTTAGACTGAATATAGCGCACTATATCCTTTGTTTCTTCTTCTGTTACGCCTACAATTTCAGCTATACGATGTCGCCCTCCTTTAGTTCCTTTTGTCACTGAAAGAAAGGCTTTACCGTCTTTGAAAAAGAGGTCTGATGACTCTAGGTTTTCCATCTCTGAGCGCCTGAGTCCTAGTGCCGATGTAAATCGGGCATATTTTTGCTCTGTCTTTTTTGAAAAATCTTTGTCCCTTGCTACCTCGTATCGTGACCTCACGATACTCGCACGAGTTCGTGAAGGTGTAGCAATGAACTGAGTTGCTGGAACTCCGAAAACTTTGGCAAGCGCTGCTTTTGCCGTTGATATAGAATAAGCCGACCTGTCTTTCATCATGAGATAATTTAAGTAATCATCTACAGAGGCTTGTGCTTGATCCATAGTTTTTACCTCAGGCTTATTCTCTTTGAGATAATCGCAGAAATAACGATATTGCTTTTTGTACGTTTCAAAACTTGACTTACTATAAATCTTATTATCAACGTTACCGTTAAATTTATCAAACGAGCGCTTGCGACCGAAACCATCTTTAAACATCTTCTGTAGTCGTAAACGTCCTACATCTCGATATTCAGGCTTTTGTCTCTTTCTTGCCCAACGTCCTTTTTTAACTGTATTAGTCATATTGACCCTCCTTGTACTGTACTAGAGATTTTACGCCTTTCAAACAAGACTGTTCAGGTTAGACCGCCAAGCTTAGAAGCTGGCATTAGCAACTTTTTTGATAAACTTGTCTATGCTATGACAATATCGGCAACTTTGAAAACTACGCCATGTTTCCTATGATATAGGTTTCATCTTGTCCTATCTGCGTAAATCGGTGTATGAATAAAAAACGTCCTTTTTTCTTCTTTTTCTTTTTTCCTTTCTTCTTTTTTCTTTAATTAAATTTCAAATTTCCTTTTTAAATCTTATTTTTTTGGTAACTAAAAAACCTAGCTTGCTAGCTACGTTTTTTTCCTCTTCTTTTTAATTTAGAATTACAATTTTAATTTTTTTCTTCTTTTATTTTTTAAAAAATTCTATTTTTCCTCTTAGTTTTACTTACTCCACATCAATCAATATTCTCTAATACTATTATGCCATTTTTTTTAAAATAAAAAAATTCAAAATTAAAAAAACTAAGATTTTAAAAAAACTATGTAGATAAATGTTTACCCGTCGTTTTTTCTTCGAAAAATCTCTAACGGGTAAACATTTATCACTCCTCCAGAAACCCTTTGGGCGGGTTTCTTCTGTCGTTCCTGTCGCACGAATGCGTGCGATCATTCTGCGCTATCGCATTGCAGAATGAAAAAAGAGAGAGCCGAAACTCTCTCAATACTCAGCATCATCAATATCATATAATTGCTCAATGCCGTTGTTATCGTAGAAATCACTTAAATGTTCATCTGCCAACTCATACAACTGTTCTTCTTCATCAAAATGATTTCCGTCTGCGTAGGAGGTGTACATGATTAAGGCTTTCGCTAATCTCAATACCCCTCTGCTAGATTCATCCTCTCTATATTTACTCTCCTTATAGATTACCTCTTCACAGATTTCAAACAATTCTTTTAGTGAAAAATGAATTTCATCAGCAATTTGTCTATGTTCCATCTCTATACCTCATTTTCCTCTGTTCTATTAACGGTCATGCCGTTTAGCCAGTTGTTTAGCTCTTTATCCAAATTTTCGATACTCTCTGAAAAGCTCGCCTTTAAGTGTTGCGTAAGCTCGTCATTTTTAGCTACTTCTTTAGCTAACTTGCGGTACTTTTGCCGTGTACGAACCGCAAGCTGACTCATCAGCTGAGGATCTGCATGCAGACCCATCAGCATGACTTTGTCAGTTGCTTTCATATCTAGCGGAATGTATCTAGGAGAGTAGAAGGAGTTTAAAGTATTATGAACAATTGAAACCCATTCATCAGCCTTACTTCTTCTTAGCTGAAGCTCCAAGCGCCACCAGTAATCTAAACCATCTGGTAAAACTTCCTTCTTCTTCATTTGCTCCAATCGCTTATTATAAAGCCTTACTTGGCGTTCTGATGAACGTGCGCCCCAGTATGCCGTCTCCAAATCGCCCGATTGCCCAAAATAAGGACGAAAAGAGATTGCATCAGATATTCGATACTGATTCACGTAATCGTCAGGAACATCGACTATATCACACGCTACGTCGGCACGAGAAAAATGAGGTTTTTCAAACATTGTTTTGATAAAATCTTTTAAATTAAGTTTTAAAAAGTGCTGAATTTTGTTAGGGTTAAAGTCTATCCGTCCCTTTTCCCGTCCAGTTTCTTTGTCTAAAAAAGGAAGTATTTCAACGTAGGCTATATTTTCTCCGTATTTATCTATTAGGCTCCACCCTGCGCCAGCCTTCTGTGCAGCTTCTTCTCTTGCGAGTAAAGGCATTGCCTGAGCTAATGTGACATCTTCGCCTTTCGTATAGATAATTTCGCCATCTTCAGTAAAAAAGGTATGGTCGAAATTGAATTTTTTCAAAAAGCCCACGATTGTAATTCTATCTATAGACCAAGACAAGCTAAAATTTAAAAAGTGCAAAGTTTGCATAGTCCACCGCCTGTTAGAAGGGGCGGTTAGAAAATCGAGAGAATTGATGACCTTTTTTCTCTCTCCTAAATCACGTTTTTCAACTTCATCATTTGTTACACATATAGAATTATTGTGCAACAATAATTGATTTTCATCTCTATTCATGCTATAATTATCTCAACTAAGAAAAAATATCATTCTGAAAAAATCGAGTTCCAGCTCGGTTTTTTCTTTTTTTGTTGACCTTTCTAAAATTATTTTAACAACCTTAAATAATCACTTTTTGAACTAATCACATGGGTAATATAAACTATTTGGCTTTCTTCTTTTACCAGAAATAGAATAATGTACTTTTTACAAAGAATAGCTTGTGTTGGATATTTCTTATTTAATTTTCTTTCTATCCTCTCATCAAAATTATACCCTCCTGGCATAAAAGAAAGAGACTCTATTTTTTCAATTATTTCAGAAACAACTCTTTTGGCCACATCAATATCTGAATTGGTTGCCAAGAATTCAAGTATGTTATCTAAGTCTTCGCGACTTTGCGGAGAGTATTGAATTTTATAATCCATATCTTTTCACTAAATCCTCTTTTGTAAAATAGATTCCATTCTCCATATCTTCAACACTTTGATTTATTTCAGCTTGAAGTTTTTTAAATAGCATTTCTTTTTCTAAATCATCAGCAGAGGGTAAATTTACATCTTCTTCCACCGCTACTGTTTTCAAAAATAAACTCAATCCCTTAGATAAGCTATAACCTTTTTTTCTAAAAACTTTCGTTGCTTCATCAACAATATCAGGTTCTGTTTTAAAAGATACATTTCGCAAAGCTACTGTATTCATATCATTTCTCCTATCGTTTTATTTACACTTGTATTTTACACTAATAGAACTGGTTTTGCAACTGTAACCCTCGCTTTTTATTCCATGGTCATCTTGTCAGCAAGAAACCAGTAACGACGTACTTTGTCCGTGTCCGTTCCGAAAGCTAAAGCCTTCGGCTCGGCACGTTCCAGCATACTTTGTTACTGCTTGCAGACAAGACGCTTTCACGGCATAAACCGCTCTG
>NZ_VMLJ01000063.1:0-3482 GCF_013276615.1 Streptococcus sp. 1621 | reverse complement strand
ACTTTGAGAAGTTAGCTGGCTAACACATGCTATTTGGTTAGAATCATTTCCAGTTGACGCAAGTTCAAAAAAACGTTATAATAAGAAAGTTGAGAATTGATTTTCTCTTGTCTTAGTCCAGAGAAATGGCGGTGCTGCGAGCCATCTAAGCTAGAAAGTCATGCTACTCAATTTAACAATTGCATAAGAACAAGAGAATGACAAGTTCATTGAATGAAGGTGGTACCGCGGTTTTTCGCCCTTCGTGATATGAGCTTGTCTTTTGATTTTTTGGAGGTGTTGATGAAAACATTTCTTGTCAAACAAAAGTTTCGTCTTGGAGGCGAACGCTTCGCTATCAAGGATGACAGGGGAGAAATCGCCTATCAGGTAGAGGGATCATTTTTTAAGATTCCTAAAACCTTTACCATCTATGATGCGGCTGGTGAACAGGTCAGTCAGATTAGTAAAGAAATCTTGACCTTGCTTCCTCGTTTTGAGATTCAGCTTCGGGATGGCTCGAGTTTTGTCATTCGCAAGAAGTTGACCTTCTGGCGAGATAAGTATGAGTTTGATAATCTAGGTCTTCGTATCGAGGGCAATATCTGGGATTTGAATTTCAAATTGCTGGATGATCGCGATCAGCTGATTGCGGAAATTAAGAAGGAACTCTTCCATCTGACCTCTACCTATACCGTAACGGTTCTTGAGGACGCTTATGCAGACCTAGTCATTTCCCTCTGTGTCGCGATTGACTATGTGGAAATGCTGGAAAGCCAATCACATTAAACAAGTAAATAAGGAGACAATATGAAACAACTATCTAGTGCACAAGTACGCCAAATGTGGCTTGATTTCTGGGCGACCAAAGGTCACTCAGTAGAACCATCAGTAAGTTTGGTTCCTGTAAATGACCCAACTCTTTTGTGGATCAACTCTGGGGTAGCAACGCTTAAGAAATACTTTGACGGGACTATTATCCCTGAAAATCCACGTATTACCAATGCTCAAAAGGCTATCCGTACCAACGACATCGAAAACGTAGGGAAGACTGCACGTCACCATACCATGTTTGAAATGTTGGGGAACTTCTCTATTGGGGATTACTTCCGTGACGAAGCCATCACTTGGGCTTATGAGCTTTTGACAAGCCCTGAGTGGTTTGACTTCCCAGCTGAAAAACTTTACATGACCTACTATCCAGATGATAAAGATTCTTACAACCGCTGGATTGAAGTAGGAGTGGATCCAAGTCACTTGATTCCAATCGAAGATAACTTCTGGGAAATCGGTGCAGGACCTTCTGGACCAGATACAGAAATCTTCTTTGACCGTGGAGAAGCATTTGACCCAGAAAATATCGGTATTCGCCTTCTTGCAGAAGATATTGAAAACGACCGTTATATCGAAATCTGGAACATCGTTTTGTCACAATTTAACGCAGACCCTGCTGTTCCTCGTAGTGAATACAAGGAATTGCCACACAAGAACATTGATACGGGCGCAGGTTTGGAGCGTTTGGTGGCCGTTATCCAAGGGGCTAAGACAAACTTTGAAACAGACCTCTTCATGCCAATCATTCGTGAAGTGGAGAAATTGTCTGGTAAGGTCTATGACCAAGATGGCGACAACATGAGCTTTAAGGTTATCGCTGACCACATCCGTTCCCTTTCATTTGCCATCGGTGATGGTGCCCTTCCAGGAAATGAAGGCCGCGGTTATGTCCTTCGTCGTCTTCTCCGTCGTGCTTCTATGCATGGTCAAAAATTGGGAATCAACGAGCCTTTCCTTTACAAACTCGTTCCAACCGTTGGAAAAATCATGGAAAGCTACTACCCAGAAGTGCTTGAAAAACGTGATTTTATCGAAAAAATCGTTAAGAGCGAAGAAGAATCATTTGCTCGTACCCTTCACTCAGGTCAACACTTTGCTCAAGGCATTGTAGCTGACTTGAAAGAAAAAGGTCAATCTGTCATTGCTGGTCAAGATGTATTCAAACTTTATGACACTTATGGCTTCCCAGTTGAATTGACTGAAGAAATCGCTGAAGAAGCTGGTATGACTGTGGACCGTGAAGGCTTTGAAGCAGCCATGAAAGAACAGCAAGAACGTGCGCGTGCGTCAGCTGTTAAGGGTGGCTCAATGGGGATGCAAAATGAAACCCTTCAAAACATCACTGTAGAAAGTGTCTTCAACTACAATGCTAGCCAATTGTCTTCTAAATTGGTGGCTATCGTGGCTGACAATGCAGAAGTAGAAGCTGTGTCAGAAGGAACTGCCTCACTTATCTTTGCGGAAACGCCATTCTACGCTGAAATGGGTGGACAGGTAGCTGACCATGGACAAATCTTGGATGAGGCTGGTTCAGTTGTGGCTACTGTGACAAATGTTCAAAAAGCTCCAAACGGACAAGCTCTTCATACAGTTGAAGTCCTTTCACCGCTTGCTTTGAACCAAGAATATACCTTGGCAATTGATACAAATCGTCGTCACCGTGTTATGAAAAACCACACTGCGACTCACTTGCTTCACGCTGCTCTTCACAATATCCTTGGAAACCACGCAACACAAGCAGGATCTCTTAACGAAGTTGAATTCCTTCGCTTTGACTTTACCCACTTCCAAGCAGTGACTGCTGAAGAATTGCGTGCGATTGAGCAGCAAGTCAATGAGAAAATCTGGGAAGCTCTTGAAGTGAAGACAGTTGAAACGGATATTGACACTGCCAAAGAAATGGGTGCGATGGCTCTCTTTGGTGAGAAATACGGCAAGGAAGTCCGTGTTGTCACTATCGGTGACTACTCTATCGAGCTTTGTGGTGGTACCCACGTTGGCAACACTTCTGAGATTGGACTCTTCAAGATTGTCAAAGAAGAAGGGATTGGTTCAGGAACTCGCCGTATCTTGGCAGTGACTGGCAAGGAAGCCTTTGAAGCCTACCGTGAACAAGAGGACGCTCTTAAAGCTGTCGCAGCAACCTTGAAATCACCTCAACTTAAAGAAGTACCTCACAAGGTAGAAGGACTTCAAGAACAACTTCGTCAACTTCAAAAAGAAAATGCTGAATTGAAAGAAAAAGCCGCAGCTGCAGCCGCAGGCGATATCTTCAAGGATGTGAAGGAAGTCAATGGTCACCGTTACATTGCTAGCCAAGTATCTGTATCTGACGCTGGTGCCCTTCGTACATTTGCAGATAACTGGAAACAAAAAGATTACTCTGATGTGCTTGTCCTAGTTGCAGCTATTGGTGACAAGGTCAATGTCCTTGTAGCAAGCAAGACAAAAGACCTTCATGCAGGAAACCTTGTCAAAGAATTGGCACCAATCGTCGATGGACGTGGTGGTGGTAAACCAGACATGGCCATGGCAGGAGGAAGCAACCAAGCTAAGATCCAAGAATTGTTGGATGCCGTAGCAGGTAAATTGTAAACAAGTAATACTCTTCGAAAATCTCTTCAAACAACGTCAGCTTCGCCTTGTATTTTATATGTGACTGACTTCGT
>NZ_VMLJ01000062.1:0-1568 GCF_013276615.1 Streptococcus sp. 1621 | reverse complement strand
CTACAGTTGACAAAGAGCCTATAAAAATAACTTCAGATTAGTAATTCAATTAAGTTTTACAGATCTGAAGTTTTATTGTCTCTAAAAATAAAAAAGAGAGTTACAAACTCTCATTAAAACGGAGAATAAGGGATTCGAACCCTTGCGCCAGTTACCTGACCTAACGATTTAGCAAACCGTCCTCTTCAGCCTCTTGAGTAATTCTCCAATTAATGGGCACGAGTGGACTCGAACCACCGACCTCACGCTTATCAGGCGTGCGCTCTAACCACCTGAGCTACGCGCCCAAGTTAAAAAACTTGGTAATTTGAACAAAGTTCAAAGCGGGTGACGAGAATCGAACTCGCGACAACAGCTTGGAAGGCTGTAGTTTTACCACTAAACTACACCCGCATAAATACTATCAATTAAATGGCGCGAGACGGAATCGAACCGCCGACACATGGAGCTTCAATCCATTGCTCTACCAACTGAGCTACCGAGCCTTATTGCGGGAGCAGGATTTGAACCTACGACCTTCGGGTTATGAGCCCGACGAGCTACCGAGCTGCTCCATCCCGCGTTAATATAAAAGGAGGATGTGGGATTCGAACCCACGCACGCTTTTACACGCCTGACGGTTTTCAAGACCGTTCCCTTCAGCCGGACTTGGGTAATCCTCCAATATTCAAATGGACCTTGTAGGACTTGAACCTACGACCACTCGGTTATGAGCCGAGAGCTCTAACCAGCTGAGCTAAAGGTCCGACAAGATCATTATAGCGGCGAAGGGGATCGAACCCCCGACCTCCCGGGTATGAACCGGACGCTCTAGCCAGCTGAGCTACACCGCCATGTATCGGGAAGACAGGATTCGAACCTGCGACACCTTGGTCCCAAACCAAGTACTCTACCAAGCTGAGCTACTTCCCGAGTTAAAAAGAAAAATGCACCCTAGAGGAGTCGAACCTCTAACCGCCTGATTCGTAGTCAGGTACTCTATCCAGTTGAGCTAAGGGTGCTCATTATATTATGCCGAGGACCGGAATCGAACCGGTACGATCGTTACCAATCGCAGGATTTTAAGTCCTGTGCGTCTGCCAGTTCCGCCACCCCGGCCTCTCTAAGCGAACGACGGGATTCGAACCCGCGACCCCCACCTTGGCAAGGTGGTGTTCTACCACTGAACTACGTTCGCACTGTTTTCTTCTATCTAAAAATGCCGGCTACATGACTTGAACACGCGACCCTCTGATTACAAATCAGATGCTCTACCAACTGAGCTAAGCCGGCTCATTTATTATATCTTAATGCGGGTTAAGGGACTTGAACCCCCACGCCGTTAAGCGCCAGATCCTAAATCTGGTGCGTCTGCCAATTCCGCCAAACCCGCAGATATGACCCGTACTGGACTCGAACCAGTGACCCATTGATTAAAAGTCAATTGCTCTACCAACTGAGCTAACGAGTCTAAAATAACTTCCGTTATCTTAAACGGTCCCGACGGGAATCGAACCCGCGATCTTCGCCGTGACAGGGCGACGTGATAACCGCTACACTACGGGACCTTTGGGAGTTAACGGGATCGA
>NZ_VMLJ01000061.1:0-544 GCF_013276615.1 Streptococcus sp. 1621 | reverse complement strand
GCAGAATTAGATAAAGCTGTAGCCGTATTAAAAGATAAAGGCAATACAGAAGGATTAGAAGCAGCTAAAAACGAATTAAAAACAGCAACAGAAGCGACAAACGTTACAGACGGCAAGACAACAGAGTCTGCTGACAAATACAATGAAGCTAAAACAGCAGCAGAAGCAGTAGTAAAAGAAGCAGAAGGCGTGATTGCTGATGTGAATTCAACGACTGAAGATGTTGCGAATGCTCTAACAAAAGTAAATGCAGCCAAAGCAGTGCTAGATGATGCTAAAAGTAAATTAGTAGAAGCAGCCACAGCAGACGAAAAAGCTAAATTAAAAGCAGATTCTGAAGCATTGAAAAAAGCAGATACAAGAGGTAAAACACCAAATAGTATTGATGAATATAATACAAAATTTGAAGCGTTAAAAACACAATTAGAAGAAGCAAAAACTGAAGCTGAAAAAGTTTTAGCAAAAGAAAATAATGCGACTAAAGAAGAAGCTAAAGCAGCACAAGCAAAAGTAGATGCAGTAAAAGCAGAATTAGATAAAGCTG
>NZ_VMLJ01000060.1:0-1643 GCF_013276615.1 Streptococcus sp. 1621 | reverse complement strand
AAGCACTGCTTTGAGGTTGCAGATAAGACTGACGAAGTCAGGAACCATACCTACGACAAGCCGACGCTGATATGGTTTGAATTTGATTTTTGAAGAGTATTAAATGAGTATGAAAAGAGAATTTTTTCATTAGAAAACGCATAATATTGAGTGTTTTGACACCTGCTATTATGCGTTTTTTATAATTTTTGCACCTTTCTTAGCCTTTGTTATCGACAAGTATTGTTCTAGCTCCTTGTTTTTAGAATGGCAATTTCCCAGCGAAAGCACCCAGTTTTTTCTTGGTAGTTTCATCGATTTGTTCAAGAGCAGAGTTGATGGCTTGAACGGTCATATCAGAAAGAGTTTCAAGGTCCTCTGGGTCAATGATAGCTGGATTGAAATCAATGCTGATAACTTTCTTATCTCCAGTTAAGGTCGCTTGGACAAGGTCTTGAGCAGATTTGCCAACAAATTGCATGGCAGCAAGTTCGGCCTGGCTTTGTTCCATTTGTTTTTGAAGTTTTTGTGCTTGACGCATCATGTTTTGCATGTTCATCATAAGATTTCTAAAGTTCCTTTCATCTCAAGGGGATAATCCTTGTTGTTAACAAGTGCCTGATTTTCTCTCCTAATTGTTATTAGTAGCATATCCATCAAGCCCAAGTATTGATTTTATTATACCATTTTTTTAAGACATAGTCTTTTATTGGTGAGAGTTATTTATGTCAAGGAGTGATTAGAAATAAATTAAAATAATGATTTTTGCTAAGAGGGGCTCTATTCTAGTTTCATGGAAATGATTTTACTAAAGGTTCGTATGCTTTGTTTACAAACATGTTATCTCTATCTATTTTTGGATAAATAGTTATCTATTATTATGCTAATAGTAAAATCTAAATGGTAGCCTACGATTTTTTAGAAAGAAAATGGTACAATATTCTAAGAGAAAATACAATGGGAGGGAAAATGAGGTTATTACCTATAAGAAAAATATCACGTCAGTCTAAAAGGTTAGCACTTTTTTTGACGTTTTGTGCTGGATATGTGGATGCTTACACTTTTATTGTTCGCGGGAATACCCTTGTAGCTGGACAAACTGGAAATGTTGTCTTTCTTTCGGTAGAGCTAATACAGAATAATGTTTCGGATGTTAGGGATAAGCTTTTAACCTTAATAGCGTTTATGCTGGGAGTTTTTTTACTAACGATTTATAAGGAAAAATTGAGAATTGTGAAAAAGCCAATTCTGTCACTGATTCCTTTGGCAATCCTATCAATAGTTATGGGTTTTGTGCCTCAGACTGTGGATAATATCTATCTAGTACCGCCCTTGGCCTTCTGCATGGGACTGGTGACAACTGCTTTTGGAGAAGTGTCGGGTATTGCTTACAATAATGCCTTTATGACAGGGAATATCAAACGGACCATGCTGGCTTTTGGAGATTATTTCCGAACCAAGCACACTCCTTTTTTGCGTGAAGGGTTCATATTTGTTAGCCTGCTTAGTAGTTTTGTCCTTGGTGTTGTCTTTTCAGCTTATTTGACGATTTTCTATCATGAAAAGACCATTCTTGGTGTTCCTATTATGATGAGCATTTTTTATCTCAGTATGCTTTTTGCCTCGTGGCGGAAAAAAGTAAAAGAAAAGGTAAATTCCCAAAC
>NZ_VMLJ01000006.1:43219-60438 GCF_013276615.1 Streptococcus sp. 1621 | reverse complement strand
ATTGTCATTCTGAAAATTCGCTACGAGGACTTTTCAACTCTTACTAAACGAAAAAGTCTGGCTCAAAAAACACAGGATGCTAGTCAGATAAGCCAAATCGCCCTGCAACTCTATGAAGAGTTAAGCGAGAAAGAAAGAGGTGTCCGCCTGCTGGGGATTACCCTGACTGGATTTTGAAACTCAATGAAAATTAAAGAGCAAACTAGGAAGCTAGCCGCAGGCTGTACTTGAGTACGGCAAGGTGAAGCTGACGTGGTTTGAATTTGATTTTCGAAGAGTATAAGTAAATGATTTCAAAATCAGAAAAGGATTGCTTTATGCAGTTCCTTTTTATTTTAACAGGAGTAAAGCTATAGCGTTTCTAAATTGTGAATCATTCAAAACAGATTGTGATGGGACTATTCTAGCTTTAGAATCCTTCAAAAATTAACATTGATATTTATGAAGTTAGGGTATTCGATAGTTAGGATTGTTCTATTCTGAAAGATTTGAGCTGTCAATCTTCTAGAATAGTAGTTTGCCAATGAATTTTGTTGAAAGATTCCTTGTTTTATGGTAGTCTAAAGTAAAAGAAAGCCTTATCATTATATTTTCATTTGTTAATAATGTATTTCGACTTTATCTAATGTAGAAGAAAGAAATATCATGAAACGTTTATGACTTGTAGGAAAGAGAATGTGAACTAAAAATAGATTTAGGAGTAGGTAGATGAGTAGTTTAGAGTCAATTCGTAAAGCGCATATCATCGTGTGGGGTGCCTATCTATTTTTATCATTAAGGGCGCCGCTAATTAGCAGCACAGAGTATTTCTTGCTTATTTTTTTAGCGTTTCTCTATTCGATAGTATCACTCCCTATATATTCAGTGAAAAATAAAATAGTATCTATCTGTCTAGCCATAAATTCGATTCTGTTAATGAGTTTCCCGATTTTAATCAATAAATATTTCCCAGGAAAGGTTTCTACTTATATCGTATTAATCAGTATTTTTATCCTGGAGTTCTTAATCTTTAATATAATTGGTAAAGATTTTGATACTAGATTAGCTAGCGAGTATAGGAAAATCAGTCAGTTTAAAAGTAAGATGTCTCAATCTCCTTGGATAAAATATTTAGAGATTTCTAGTTTTATATTAACTATATTTCCATTTATTCTTCATGGTACAGTTGCTAATCGTGTATTGACTCTTATCTTTTTGACAAAAATTTGTGTAGATACTACGATAAAGATTCTATTAAACAGAATCTTTAAGACAAGTGAGGTAATGAAAAGGAGGATATTTTCTCTTTTTGTACTAGATTTGATTGTCTATTTATTTTTAGCTTATGTTTTAGTGATACAAAAAGACGAATATCTGTTTTCAATTCTACTAATTTTTTCTAATTTCTCACTTCCCTTTATCAGAGAAAAAGAGTATGAATTATTTAAAAATAAGAGGTGAGATAGATATGGTTAAATCTTAGTTCTCTTTAAAATCAAATCAGGTAGAGAAAGGATATTTTATCTAGGTGACAAAGTGCTTTAAACGCAGTCAACGATTACCTGTTAGGAAACTATCCTAACCATGCAACGTTAAAGAGGAGAAATCTTATGAAACTCGTATCACCAAATAATTATGTTGCTATTGAGCAAGAGGAGATGATGTATCTTGATGGGGATTATCCATACATAAAGACGGGGGAATGTTACAGTAAACGTAGCCACTGCTTATTTTATGGGGAATTAAATATGTTTAAACTAAGTGATAGAGTCAGAGTGGTCTTTGCTATTTTAGGAGTAAGTTCCATATTGGTTAGTATGTATCTTATACCTTTTATTAAAACTGAGAATAAATTTTGGGAAATACTTGTATTTATATTAGGTGTATTGCTAATTGGAATTGCGTTACTAAGTCATAAAAAAATTAAATTTTGGAAATAGCGTTAGTGAGAAGGACAGGATAATAGTATTATGATGGTTGTTTTAATTTTGATGGTTGTGGTGTTTCTGTATTATGTAATTACCGAGTATTTTCAGAATAGTTATATTGACTGTATACTATTTCTAACATTGCTGATTTCTCATTTTGATATGGAATTACTATTTTTTGCCCATTGAAGTCTTAGTAGCATTAAGTGGAGTAAATTTGCTGTCAAGATTTTTCAAAAAAAAGAGAAGTCAATAGAGTTGTTAGTGGATTATAAAGATGAAAGGTAAAATTGGAATATCTAAAATGAAACATTTTATTGCAGGAATTGGTGAGATAAGATTTATTAGTTATCCATTGTCTCTATGTGTAGGACTAGCCCCTCTTTTTCATATCTATGTCATAGGTTCTGAAATGAATTTTGTGAAAATAGTATTATCTATTTTGGGAGTCATATTTGTATGTATTTTAACTATTGCTCGAATTTATAGAAGATTTTTCTATAATAAAAATAAACTTGACTAGAATAGTATGGATTAGTTAATCAATTGGAACTATTATTTTTGTTATAATTTACTACTTTTAAGTTTTTACATTAAACAGCCGACTGAAGTGAAAGTTGTTTATCCTAGAAAGGAAAACCTCAAATTGTCCTACAAATTTCTACTTTTCGACCTCGACCACACTCTTCTTGATTTTGATGCTGCTGAGGATGTGGCTTTGACGCAACTTCTAAAAGAAGAAGGGGTTACAGATATTCAGGCCTACAAAGACTTTTACGTTCCTATGAACAAGGCTCTCTGGAAGGACTTGGAGCAAAAGAAAATTAGTAAACAAGAGCTGGTTAACACGCGCTTTTCTCGTTTATTTTCTCATTTTGGACAGGAAAAAGCTGGTAGTTTTCTAGCCCAGCGTTACCAATTTTACCTAGCCCAACAGGGACAAACGATTTCCGGCGCTCATGAACTTTTGGACAGTCTCATCGATCGTGATTATGACTTGTATGCTGCGACAAATGGGATTACTGCTATTCAGACAGGGCGTTTGGCTCAATCTGGTTTAGCACCTTATTTCAATCAAGTCTTTATCTCAGAGCAATTGCAAACTCAAAAGCCTGATGCTCTCTTTTATGAAAAGATTGGTCAGCAGATTGCAGGTTTTATCAAAGAAAAGACGCTGATGATTGGAGATTCCCTAACCGCCGACATTCAAGGTGGTAATAATGCTGGGATTGCCACTATCTGGTACAACTCTCATCACCTAGAAAATCACACACAAGCCCAGCCAACCTACGAAGTCCATTCTTACCAAGACTTGCTGGATTGCTTAGATAAACTGTAAAAAGTGGTTTAGATAGCCACTTTTTGCTATAATAGAGGCAGTAAAAAAGAAGGAGTCGGCTATGCAACACTCGTCTTGGCATGCTTTGATTAAGGAGCAATTACATGAGGGTTATTTTGGGAAAATCAATCAGTTTATGGAGCAGGTCTACGCTCAGGGGACTGTTTATCCGCCCAAAGAAAAGGTTTTTCAGGCTCTCTTGACAACACCGCTTGAAGAAGTTAAGGTGGTGATTCTAGGGCAAGATCCCTATCACGGGCCAGGTCAAGCGCAGGGCTTGAGTTTTTCTGTACCCGACTCTATCCCAGCTCCGCCATCCTTGCAAAATATCTTGAAAGAATTGTCAGATGATATTGGGGTCAAGAAATCTCATGATTTGACAGTTTGGGCTGATCAAGGAGTCTTGCTTCTTAATGCTTGTTTGACTGTTCCTGCTGGACGGGCCAATGGTCATGCTGGTCAGATATGGGAGCCTTTTACGGATGCTGTGATTCAGGTGGTCAATCATCTAGATAGACCAGTCGTTTTTGTGCTCTGGGGAGCTTATGCACGCAAGAAGAAGGCCTTAGTTACCAATCCTCATCACTTGATTATCGAATCAGCCCATCCCAGTCCTTTGTCAGTTTATAGAGGATTTTGGGGTTCTAAGCCTTTTTCCAAGGCCAATGCATTCTTAAAAGAGACAGGACAAGAGCCAATCGATTGGCTTAGATAAGGAGAAAATATGCCTCAGTTAGCGACAATTTGCTACATTGATAACGGGAAAGAACTGCTTATGCTCCACCGTAATAAGAAGCCAAATGATGTTCATGAAGGAAAATGGATTGGTGTGGGTGGTAAGCTAGAGAGAGGAGAGACACCTCAGGAATGTGCAGCGCGTGAAATCCTCGAAGAAACAGGGCTCAAAGCTAAGCCTGTTCTAAAAGGTGTTATCACTTTTCCTGAATTTACGCCAGATTTAGACTGGTACACCTATGTTTTTAAGGTGACAGAGTTTGAAGGGGACTTGATTGACTGCAACGAGGGAACGCTAGAATGGGTTCCCTATGATGAGGTTTTGAGCAAGCCAACTTGGGAAGGTGACCATACCTTTGTTGGGTGGCTTTTAGAGGACAAACCCTTCTTTTCAGCCAAGTTTGTTTATGATGGGGATAAATTGTTGGATACCCAAGTTGATTTCTATGAATAAAGGAGAAAGCAGATGCTACTAATTAAAAATGGTCGTGTAATGGATCCCAAGTCTGGTTTGGATCAAGTGTGTGATGTTTTGGTCCAAGATGGGAAAATTGTCAAAATTGCGCCTGAAATCAAGAAAGAAGGAGTAGAGGTGCTTGATGCTACTGGTCTTGTAGTTGCACCTGGCTTGGTCGATATTCATGTTCATTTCCGTGAACCGGGTCAAACACACAAGGAAGACATCCATACTGGGGCACTAGCAGCTGCGGCAGGTGGTTTTACTACTGTCGTCATGATGGCTAATACCAGTCCAACCATTTCAGACGTGGAGACTTTGCAAGAAGTTCTCCAGTCAGCTGCCAAAGAGAAGATTAATGTCAAGACGGTTGCGACTATTACTAAAAATTTTAATGGGCAAGATTTGACTGACTTTAAGGCGCTTTTAGAAGCAGGTGCGGTTGGTTTCTCAGATGATGGTATTCCGCTTGAAAGTAGTAAAGTTGTCAAGGAAGCCATGGAGGAAGCTAAAAAGCTTAATACCTTTATTAGTCTTCATGAGGAAGATCCAGGATTGAACGGTGTTCTTGGCTTTAACGAAAATATTGCTAAAGAGCATTTCCATATCTGCGGTGCGACTGGGGTGGCTGAGTATGCTATGATGGCGCGTGATGTCATGATTGCCTATGCAACCAAGGCCCATGTTCATATTCAGCATTTGTCTAAGAAAGAAAGTGTTAAAGTAGTTGAGTTTGCTCAAGGTTTGGGTGCGCAAGTCACAGCAGAAGTAGCACCACAGCATTTCTCGAAAACAGAAGCTCTCCTTTTGACACAAGGAAGTAATGCCAAGATGAATCCGCCGCTTCGTTTGGAATCAGACCGTCGTGCTGTTATCGAGGGTCTTAAATCAGGCATCATCACAGTTATCGCGACAGACCACGCGCCTCACCATGCAGATGAGAAAAACGTTGAGGATATTACCAAAGCACCATCTGGTATGACAGGTTTAGAAACCTCCCTGTCTCTCGGCTTGACCTATTTGGTGGAAGCTGGTGAGTTGAGCTTGATGGAATTACTCGAAAAGATGACATACAACCCAGCCAAGCTTTACAACTTTGAAGCAGGTTATTTGGCTGAGAATGGTCCAGCGGACATCACTATTTTTGATGCTAAGGCTGACCGCCTTGTGGACTCCCAATTTGCTTCGAAAGCAGCTAATTCACCATTCATCGGTGAAACCTTAAAAGGGCAGGTTAAATATACAATCTGTAAGGGACAAATTGTCTATCAAGCTTGATAGGAGTTAGAATATGAATTATTTTCGAAAACGTAGGGAGAGAAAAGCAAAATCTAATAGCGGAATTTACTGTCCCGCATCTAATCGTTCTAAAATTCAATATGAAACTAAAGAAAAAGCTGACCATGCAGTTCAATATGATAATGGAGGTTTAGTTAGAAGCTATTATTGTCGTACATGTGCGTGTTGGCATACTACTTCAAAATCTAATAACCCTCCGCTAAGTTTGAAAAATTATGGTCTGAAACTCTTTGGTTTAGATAAATCAGAATAGAAAGAGAAGTATGTATAAGACAAAGTGTTTACGAGAGAAGTTAGTATTATTTTTAAAAATTTTCTTCCCAATCCTGATCTACCAATTTGCCAATTATTCTGCCTCTTTTGTTGACACTGCAATGACAGGTCAATACAATACTATGGACTTGGCTGGTGTGTCTATGGCGACCAGTATCTGGAATCCTTTTTTTACCTTCCTAACAGGAATTGTGTCAGCCCTGGTGCCCATCATTGGTCACCATCTTGGTCGAGGAAAAAAGGAAGAAGTTGCATCTGATTTTTACCAGTTCATCTATTTGGCTTTGGGACTATCTGTGGTCTTGCTGGGGATGGTACTTTTCTTGGCACCACCAATCTTGAATCATATTGGACTAGAAGCACCAGTGGCGGCAGTAGCGATTCGTTATCTCTGGTTTTTATCTATCGGGATTATCCCTTTGTTGCTATTTAGTGTCATTCGTTCCTTGCTGGATTCGCTGGGGTTGACCAAACTGTCTATGTATCTTATGCTTTTGTTACTTCCTCTCAATAGCGGATTTAACTACCTCTTGATTTACGGGGCCTTTGGAGTTCCAGAACTGGGAGGTGCTGGGGCTGGTTTAGGAACTTCTTTGGCTTACTGGGTCTTGCTGGGGATTTCTGTTCTGGTTCTATTTAAACAGGAGAAGCTCAAGGCTCTACATCTTGAGAAACGAATTCCGCTTAATATGGATAAAATCAAGGAAGGAGTTCGTTTAGGTCTGCCTATTGGGGGGACTGTCTTCGCGGAAGTAGCCATCTTTTCCGTGGTTGGCTTGATTATGGCGAAGTTCTCGTCCTTGATTATCGCTAGTCACCAGTCAGCTATGAACTTTTCAAGTCTCATGTACGCCTTTCCCATGAGTATCTCATCTGCTATGGCTATTGTCGTTTCCTATGAAGTGGGAGCTAAGCGATTTGATGATGCGAAAACCTATATTGGTCTAGGGAGATGGACTGCCCTCATTTTTGCGGCCTTCACCTTAACCTTCCTTTACATTTTTAGGGGAAATGTGGCCAGTCTTTATGGTAACGATCCAGAATTTATTGATTTGACAGCGCGTTTTTTGACTTATAGCCTTTTCTTCCAGTTAGCAGATACTTTTGCGGCACCGCTCCAGGGAATTTTACGGGGCTATAAGGATACAGTTATTCCTTTTTACCTTGGTTTGGTTGGTTACTGGGGGGTGACACTCCCAGTAGCTATGGTATTTGATTCCCTAACAGATTTTGGAGCTTATTCTTACTGGATTGGTTTGATTATTAGTCTAATCGTAAGTGGGGCTCTCTACCGTTGGCGTTTAACTGTGATTATGAAGAGATTTGAATCCAGAAAAGCTTGATTTTTAGAATTCCTACAAGCAAAAATATCCTTCCTTATCTGCCTTATCTGCATTATTTTTGCTATAGTTAAATTAGTAGTAGGAAAATGAGAACTTCAAAAATATAGAAACAATTGATATTTCACGCTACTTTACTGGTATCAGATATAAAGAAAAAGAAGTTGCTAAAACAAGCAACTTCTTTTTTTGAATTTCGTTTTACATAATTTATTTTATGTAGTTTATAAACTATCCAAGGCATTTTTTTGTTCATCGTTGACGATATGGGTATAGAGGTCAGTGACTTGTGTACTGGCGTGTCCTAGCTGGTGACTGACCAAAACTTGTGATTTAGTAGCATCATATAGCCTAGTTGCTAGGGTATGGCGCAGTTTATGGGGTGTTACACGGACTTTGAAGTCCTCTGAGTATTTAGCAACCATTTTTTCAACGCTGGAAGCATCGATACGATTTGGTACACCTCGGTATAAGGTCAGAAAGAGCGCTGTGTCTGTCTTTTCCGTCTTATAGCGTTGATTTCGAATGGCTAGATAATTCTCTAAATAAGGCTTAGCAAAAGCAGCGACATTGACCGAGTCACGTTTGCCACCTTTTCGAGTGACATCAATAACCATCATCTTGAGATTGAGATCTCTTAGATCCAGATTAACAGCTTCAGATAAGCGAACACCAGACGCCAAGAGAAGGGCAATAATGGCCAAATCACGTTCTTTATTTTTGTTGAATGATGAGAGAGCGCGATTTGAAAGTTGTTGTGGATACTCTTGGTCAATATAAGTTAGAAAACCTTCTGTTTCATCACCTAAAAAGAGTTTTTGCTTGATGTTTTCAGCTCTGGCAGCAAGCGTTTCTTTCTTTTTTTTGGTTGAAACTTTCTTCATTACATTACGATAAAAATAAGGTTCCCCCTGATCGTTTTCAACCTCCTCGGTCAGATACTTGTAAAGACTAGAAAGTGCTGACAAAGTCCGATTGATGGTTGTCTGAGAAACTCCTTGCTTGGTTGTATTAGCATTCAGCAAAGGACGTTCTCGAAGATAAAGGATAAAAGCCTCCATATCTTTCTTTGACATGTTTTCCAAGACAGATAAAGGAATATTAGACATTTTATCAGCGTTTGAGATACCAGACTCTAAAACCCAGCTGAAAAATCGATCATATTCCTTGAGATATTCGTACAAGGTTGTAAAACTGTAAGGAACAGCAAGCTTAGATTGGTAGTATTCCAGAACATACCAGGGCATGATTTGTTTTAGTTTGTCGATTCGTTCTAGTAAAATCTCACGTTTCATGTATTTTCTCCATAAATAAGTCTACTAGTAGTATAGCATAGACCTATATATTTTTCAAGAAAATTATAGTTTTTCGGAAAGATGTTATAGAGCTTTTTAAAAAAGACTTAGACCTGAGTAAAAGGGATCTAATCTAAGTCTTTGGAGTTTCATTGTGAATCATTAGCTAGTGCTTTTTCTAGTTTCCAAATACTAAACCAGAATGAAATAGTCAACAGAATAAGGAAAATAAAAAAGAGTTTATCAGTAACGATACTTCTGTTCATTCTACACAACTGAAGAGCTATATAAGGAGCTATGAGATACAAAATGCATTGTATGATTGCTATCGTTTTCTTTTTCATGATTTTAATCTTACTGTGCAGGTTTGATACAGTAAACTCCTTTCTAGCTTTGTGCATCATCATTTCTAACTTGATTATAGTCTTATTTTTACCAAAGCTCAATTATTTGTATGTGAAATATCTTATCTGTAAAAAATAACCGATCTCATTGCTGAGAATCGGTTTTCTAATATATTTAATTAAGAGTTTATTTTTACATAACACAAATTATGTAAAAACTCCTACAACAACAAATCTTTGACTTTCCCAATTTCACTTTTTGGAATAACTAGGTGAATCATATCTCCGAGATACATTCTGGTTGAGCCGTTAACTGTTTGGCTCTTACCATTATGTACTTGGGTGGTGATGAGTACGTTGTGTGGCAAGTTGAGTTCGTGTACTTGTTTTCCTGCTATTTTATCTGAAACAGGAATTTCAATAAGTGTGACTTCTCCTTCATCTGACGCTTCTTCAGGCAGCATTTTTTCCAACATAGCCTCATAGACTGGCGCACCTTTGAGCAGATCCATGATGATGTAGGCAACTAGGGTTACTAAGCCAAGTGGCATGAGGTTGCGAATATCTCCTACCATCTCAGTTACGAGTATCATAGCAGTTAAGGGAGCCTTGGATATTGCTCCAAAATAACCACTCATTCCTAGAATGACAAATATAGGGAATTGCTCTTGACTGACAAGTCCAAGATTGACACAAATAACACCAACTAGGGCTCCAAGCAAGGAACCAAGCGCCAAAATTGGTAGGAAAATTCCTCCTGGAAGGCCACTTCCATAGCTAATCATGCTCCAAACAAAGCGAATCAAAAAGTACGCTAATAGAACTTGAAAACTAAAATCTTGCTTAGTCAGGGAAAGAACCAGCTGATTTCCACCACCAAGGATTTGGGGTAAGAAGATTCCGACTGGTATGATGAGAATGAAGGCAAGAATTGGATGATAAGCTCTATCCAAATGGATTTTCTGACCAAGCCAATCATAAACTCGACCAACATTGAGCACAGCTTTCTCATAGAGAAAACCGGAAAGGCCTAGAAAAATCCCCATAAGGAGGTAAATCCAATACTGGTCTAGGGTCATGAGTGGGATGTTGTCTGGCATATCCAGTACGGGTGTTAGGCCAAATATGAGCAGAGAAACAAAGTTTGCTACGAGACTAGCAGCGAGAGTAGATACCCAGAAAAAGCGTGAAAAATGGTGATAAACTTCTTCTACCACAAAGAGAAGTCCTGCAATCGGTGCATTAAAGGCTGCAGCTAGACCAGCGGCAGCTCCACTAGCAATCAAGGAGCGTTCCTCTACTGGACTGGATTTGAGCCATTTGGAAATTCCTTTACCACCGACCGCTCCAAGTTGAATACTGGGTCCTTCACGACCCAGCATAAGACCGCTAGCAATAGCAAGAATTCCTAGAATATATTTTTTCCAAAGAACGCCCCACCAGTTGAGAGTCATCAATCCCTTTAATTCGGCTTCGACTTGAGGAATTCCTGAGCCTTTGATATCTTTTTCTGATCGAGTTAATTTCGCACTGAGCCAACAAACTATTAAATAAAATAGACCAATGATAAAAAGATTGCGCACTAGGTGAGCTTGATCTTGATAAAGTCCTTGTATCAGGTGAAAGCCTTTTTCAATTAAAAATCGAAAAGATCCAACGATGATCCCAACGACAAGACCGACGATGATTCCTCGTCCAACTTGGGATAATATGGTACTTGATGCAAAGGCAAATTCTTTCTTGGAGCTGAGTGTTTCTGACTGTTCCTCCATAACCATTCCTTCTAACTTAACTTTCTTTTTCTCCTAAAACCAGTGATTTAACGGGTTCAAAGCTGGTTCGGTGAATTGGGGTAACTCCTAGTTTTTTCAGCCCTTCCAGGTGTTTAGCTGTTCCATATCCTGCATTAGCAGCGAAATCATAGCCTGGAAATTGCTGGTCGTATTCCTTCATCAATTCATCACGGGTCACCTTGGCTACTATAGAAGCCGCAGCGATAGAGAGAGAATTGGCATCTCCTTTGATGATAGATGTTTGTGAAATGGGTAATTCCAACTTCATGGCATCTATCAAAAGGTGCTCAGGTTGAGGACTGAGCTGGGAGATTGCTTCCTTCATAGCTAGTTTGGTTGCTTCATAGATATTGACTTGGTCGATGACCTGATTATCCATGATACCAATCCCGATTGATAATGCTTTGTCTTGAACTTCTTGAAAAATCTCCAGATGTTTCTTTTTAGGAATTTTCTTGCTGTCGTTGAGGCCTCTAATCTTACAATTTTGAGGTAAAATAACAGCTGCAGCGACTACAGGACCAGCAAGAGGACCACGACCAACCTCATCAACACCTGCAATTAAGGTCAATCCTTGCTTATAAAGTTCTTTTTCATAGGAAAGCATGGATTCCAAACGAAGATCCTCATCCAATTCTGCCTGAATGGCTTTTTTACGCTTGCTTATTTCCTTTAGAACTCCAGAACGATTATCCTGCTCGAGTTCTAAAAAAATAGGGTTATCTAACTCCTTGACAGTAGCAAGGAGTTTTTTGATTTCTTTAATCGTCACCATCGAGGTCTTCCAATGTATCTAAGGTATAGTTACCGAGTTTGCCGTCACGGACTTCCTTCACGAAGAGACTGTAGAAACGGTCATAGTCATCACGGAAACCGAGGGCACGGGTCATATCCATAATAATAACAGTCGCTTCTTCTTCAATTTTCATTTGTTTGAAGCGTTCAGCCAGCTTTTCTGGATAATGTTCTTTGAAATAATTAAGACCAAAAATGGTCACCTCGTCCATAGGGAGCAACTGGTCTTTAATAGCTCCAGTCAAGGCTAGTTTAAGAGCAACAGTTTCGTCTTCGAATTTAGGCCAGAGAATCCCTGGTGTATCCAAGATTTCCAGGTCTTTATTTGTTTTGAGCCATTGTTGTCCCTTGGTCACCCCTGGTTTATTGCCGACAACGGCAATTTTCTTACCAGCTAAACGGTTCATAAGAGTTGATTTACCAGCATTTGGAATCCCGATAATCATGGTACGCAAGGTTTCAATCTTGATACCACGTTCTTTCTGACGAGTAATCTTATCAGCCATGAGTTTTTTTGCCGCATCTGTTACAACTTTTACAGTCACTTGCTCTTTGGAGTTGATAGCTAGCGTCTGGATTCCTTGTGATTCAAAATACTGACGCCATTCTTTGGTCATTGCTGGGTCAGCCAAGTCTGCCTTGTTTAAAATCAAGAGTTTTGGTTTGTCACCAACAATCTTGGTCAACATAGGATTTTGACTAGATAAAGGTAAACGTGCATCCACCAAAATCGTTACAAAATCAACAAATTTTAAATTTTCCTGAACCTGTCGACGTGCTTTAGACATGTGACCAGGAAACCATTGAATAGTAGCCATTGAATTTTTTCCTTTCGTAGCAAGGGTTTAGATACCCTATTTTATTTTACTATCGTTTGAACATAGAGAGTTCTCAAATGAATGATGTTCAAATAGTTTTTTGTTTTATGATATAGAAATCTACTTTATATTATATCATGACTTCTTTCTTTTGTCCGATGATAGCCTTTCAAGCACTCTATATAGAAAAAAGCCATCAAATGATGACTTTTCAGAGGGAGCAAAAAACTGCCCTCTTTATATTTTAAACATTTAAATGTCTTCTTTAAACAGTTGGTTAAAGAAACCGTCTGTGTTTTTAAGAAGGGCTTTGAAGACCTTAGATTTCAAGTCCACTGTATTTTTGAAATGATCTTTAATTTTCGGATCTGACATACCATCAAGATCTTTTTGAACAGCTCTATCAAATAAAGTACGTAACTCATCATAGTTGCTAATATGAGTTCCATCAATATCGATAGCTTCAAAACCTTTCTTAGCTTTAGCAAGAACTTCCCCGTACCAATGTCTCTTCCACTCTTCAAGAGTATTAAAGTTTCCTTTCGATACTTTCTTAATAATAAAGTCATCGCCTAAGAGACCTTTATTTTCGTTATTAGCGGCGCCTTGATGTTTGCTTGAAACATAATCAATAAATCCATGTTCGTATCCATAGTAACCCCACATACGGAAGGCATTGTGCTTAAATGATAATGAACCAGGAGCACCTTGACTCGTATTACCACCATAAATACCAGCCATCATTTGAACATTAACATATGCTGAGTTAGGCGTGAAGTCCTCTGGTCGGAACACACCATTGCCAGGATTATTATGTTTAGTCATAAAGTTATTATCAACCAAATCATCAATACTTGCCAATGGCTTGGTTTTCTCTCCGTCATTTAGGTCACGAACTTTATCCCATTGGTGTGGAGCGGTTAATTTGTTTAAACCATCAACATGTCTATCGACTCTGTCAATTTTCTTGAACCACTTGCTATTGTCACCATTTAATTTTGGAATTACAGCATCTGCTTCAACATAATCCAACATCATTAATGCTTCATTGTAGTTCTTCATGTAGCGATCAATATCTTCACGAGTTTTAAGTTTATCAGGGTCATAGTTATACCACTGTTCACCATTATTCTCACGATGATAAGCCATATTCAAACCTAAAGCACCATATTCTCCGTTTGGATTTGATACCGATGGCGTTTGCAACATACCTTGAGCAAAGGCTTCTAAATCCGTACCTTGACGATGCCAATGACCACCATAGTAAGCCATACGATCATTAACGTGAGTAGTTTCATGTGTAAATGCGGATGTTCCAAAATCACTAATTAAATCTGTCATAACGAAATAAACTGCATCCATCGGTTGCGGTGCTGCAAAAATATATGCATATGCTCCGTATCCATATTGGTAAGGATGATACTTTCCAATACGACCAAAGAATTCCCTGACTGGAGTATAGTCTGGTTTTCCATTTCTATGTCCGAATCTATCAGGCCAACCACCTGGAGCGTTATGATTATCCCATACAGGAGTTGGAACTCCATTTTGACTCTTAAGAAGTTTATCGCGGACATTATCAGTAGCAAGACGTGACCAAAAATCTAAGTAATTAACTTGCTCTTTAGCACGTTTATTGATTTCACTCTTGAACGCTTCACGTTTTTCTGCTGTATCTTTACCATACTTTTCAAATGAACTAAATGAGATAGTATTATACGTTGAAATCATAAATAAATGTGCATTTTTCAAGTTAAGAAGAGGTAAAATCATGCGCCCATGCTGCCCATTATTAATTCCTTCGTATAGACGATATTTTTTGTTGGTAAATGCAGGGTTCGTTGATGGTTGTTCAACTACATACGCGTTCTTTTCAATAGCTTTCTTAAACCAATCATTTATATCTGTATGGTTAGTGAATAGCTTCATATTGTAATGTAAGAATCCATTTAATTCATTTATTCCAATTGTTCCACCTATAGTTTCACGATAAGCTTCTAAAGTTCTATCTCCTTTAACATTTCTTTCACTTGAACCAATTTTGATTAAGAAATCTAAGACATTAACATTCTTACCATAAAAATCAGGTTTAAACATCATAATATCTTTAATTGATAACTCATCGTATTTAAAACCATAATATTGATTTAAGTAGGCCAGTCCCATCATGATTTTAGCTTTGTTGTCTTCAACTTTCTTCAGTAAAGCACGTTCAGCTAATTCGTTATCGTTGAGTTGATGATCTTCATTTTCAACAATAGCTTTAACTAATTTGCCAAGATTTTCTTTCACTTCCGCAAAGCTTTCTTCAAAGAATAGATCTTTAATATAACCATTCTTACGTTCATCCGAATTAGCATTAGGATCTCTAGATGTATCTCGTTTATCCATCAAAGCACGGACTTCTTGTGAAATCAATTCTACACTTGATAATTGATCTTTAACATCAGCAATCAATTTATCACGATTTTTAACAACCATATTTGGTGTGTAAACCACATCATCTAAACCATCAATACTATACTCACGAACTTGTTTCACCTTAGAATCAGCAACTGCTGTCACGTTCATTTCTTCTTTGGTGCCATCCGCATAGTGAACCATAATCTTATCAATATCCGATAGATCAGTAACAAATTGCCCTGCTTTCATACCTGTTACAGACAGAACAGTTTTCTTAACAAGATTGGACTCACCTGTTAACTTATTCCCTTGGTTTACAATCCACTCTTTATTATAGAACGGTTGAAGTTTTTCAATATTGCGATAGGCTTGTTCACGTTCAGCTTTGTAATCTTGCGTTGTCTTATACTCATTATCATGAGTAACAAATCGATTCAATCGGTCAACAAGTAATTCAGGCATCTCATAGGTGTTAGCTGTAATGTTGTAGGTTAAAATTATATTATCAGCCTCTTCTTTCGAAATACCTTTGATGATATTCGAACGATTATAGGATTTATTACCCTCACTAATACCATTTACCGTATAAGTGTTGATAACGCGCTCAGATGTATAATAGGAATCTTGGTCGATATCTGAGTGTCCAAAAGCTATTTCACCGTTCTTTACTTTCATCATAGACACATTATTTTTAATCATACCTAACATCCAGTTATTACCAACTAAGCCACCTGATTTAAGTGAATCTTTAACATAGAGTGTACCTTTTGCCACAGAATTGGTTAAAACACCTTCTCTACTATAGCTATGGTTATCCCCACCATTTTGTGTCGAATAAACAATACCCGCAGCTTGAGCACGGTTACCAATGATATTGGCATCTACATATACTTTATCGATAACGCCTTTCCAGTTTTCTCCAACGATACCAGTCAAGAATTGTCCACCATCGCCGACAGAAGTTACGTTACCGATAAAGGCTACATTTCTGAGTGTACCTTGATTATCAATCTTATCAATAAATCCAGATACCCAGTTCTTACCTAATACGTTACCAGTCACTTTGACATCTTCAATTTTAGCGCCGCCTTTAATAGTGTCGGCAATCGGTGCAATGCGGTCTGCCCAAGGCATATTGATATTTACATTCCCCAGATTTACTTTGGTTACTGTACCACCGATAATGTTCTTAAATAACGGACGTTCCGTATTGTGGATGGTATAATGTTTCCCATCTACACTCTTCAATGTACCTCTAAAGTCGCCGTCAACATACCATTTCTTAGGTGTTGGTACATTCGTTGCATTCAAATCTGCTCCGATTTTAAATGTACCATTTTTGTCAGCATTCATGGCATCTACTAACTCTTTAAAGTTATAATAAACGTCATCAACTTTTGGAACTGGTTTTTCAATATAATGAACATACTTGTTACGAACTTTCGTTGGGTCTGTGTGTTGAATCAAATCTTGTGCTTCAGCAGTTATTTTGTAAAGTTTTTGACCTTCTTCAGTCACCAACTCAATCTTATCAACTGCTAAACGTGTTACTTTATTATCACGACTAGTGATTTTTAAGTACATTTTCTTCACATCTTCATCTGAAGGTTTTTCAGTCATGAAATCACTAGGTGTTTCAGTACCATCGTCATTTACCTTCACTAAATTAGTAGATGAAATATTTTTAATTTCAACTTTTTTCAAATCCAAGCGAAGTGGTTTCTCTTCTAATGTTGCAGTTTCTTCTCCCTTACCACGGTCATAGGTCATAGTGGTCTCTATCTTATAGTCCTTGTAGAATTTTAAATCTTCTACCTGCTTATTTAACTGCTCTGAAGTCAAATCTACTGTTTTGACAATTTCATTTCCATCTTTAATTGTCGCAGTAATTTTATTGATTGTGACTCCATCTGTATTAACTAAATGATAAGAAAGAGTTGCGGATCGGTTTAATACATTTGTATTTGTTCTATCTAAGGTCAAAACAGGAGCCGTTTTTTCTTTAGGTTTTTCTTTGGTACCTTTTACAAGAATTTTAGGCTTCATTTCTTTCAAAATAGTTACTGTTTCAACTGGGTCACTGATTTTTTTGCCATGTAACTCTTCATAGCTAGTAACAATTTGACGTTCGCCATCCTCACCAACTTGTCTAACAGAATCATCGCCTATAAATTTGCTAGGATCAGGTTCTTCTATAGTGGTTTTAGGAATAGTCTCTGTCCGAATATCGGTATGTAAAGAAGGCAACTCTTCTCTTTCTGATGCAACTTCTGAAACTGTAGATATTGGTTCAGTATACTCTGGAATGTCGTTAACAGGTGGTGCAATCAAGTTGCCGTTTTCATCCACTCCTGTTGTACCTACTGGTTCAGTGTATGCTGGAATGTCGTTAACAGGTGGTGCAATCAAGTTGCCGTTTTC
>NZ_VMLJ01000006.1:0-43135 GCF_013276615.1 Streptococcus sp. 1621 | reverse complement strand
CAATCAAGTTGCCGTTTTCATCTACTCCTGTTGTACCTACAGGAGCTGTGTACTCTGGCTTCTCAGACTTAGGCGCTTCATCTGGAACAGTACCTACAGGTTCAGTGTATGCTGGTTTTTCATGAACTGCTGGTTCAACTAAATTACCGCCAATTGGAGCTGTATATTCTGGTTTCTCATGAACTTCAGATTCTACCAGATTACCACTAGCTGGTGCTGTATGTTCTGGCTTCTCAGCTTTAGGCGCCTCGTCAGGGACTGTGCCTACCGGTGCAGTGTACTCTGGCTTCTCTGATTTAGTTGTCTCGTTTGGAACGGTGCTTACAGACTCTGGATTTTTAGGTTTTTCTGCTTTAGGCGCTTCATTAGGGATACTTTCCTGAGTTTCAGATACTGGAACATTTTTTGTCCCCTCAGCTTTATGTTGAATTTCTGAAATTGCATCATCATTAAGGGGTAAGTATCCAATATAACGATACCCAGCAATTTGAACTACTCCTTCATTACTTGGAGCTTTCAAAGGATTGCTTAGATCGAGAGCTTGCATACTAGAAAGACTAATCAGTCCAATCGTAGTAACTAAGAACAGACTAGCAACTTTTTTATTTTTATGAACCAAAAGGACTAAACTACCAACAGCTAATAGACCTAAAGCTGTAAGCACAGAAGTCGATGAACCTGTCGCAGGAAGAGTTTCCTGCTGATAAATAAGAGCATAAGTTACCTCATTATCAGTAGGAATTCCTGCTTGAATCTTGCTTTGTTCTTCCTTTGTAAGATCGCTTTTTTCAACATAATGATAGGTAGAAGCATGAATGATTGACGGCGCAACCAAGATACTTCCGAGTAATACCGAACCAACAATCCCACAGATTTTTCGGATCGAAAATCGTTCTTTTTTAAATAATGACAAGCGTAATCACCTTCTTTAATTTTATTTCCTAACAGTAAAAACTATTTTTTATTCTCAAAAATTGAACTTCTAAAATCATCGGTTTGGTCAAGATAAGCTTTAAAGATTGCTTTTTTCAGTTTATAAACTCTACTATTCGTATCCGGGTATTCTTGTGCTCGATAATCTTCAGCATCTTTTTTAACCGCTTCTCTAATTATACTTCTTAACTTATCGATATTATCAATAGTTATTGTCTCTTGACGACCCCAATTGTTAGGGTTTACAAAGCTAATTCTTGATAATTTATTGAATTTATTTTCTCGTTCTTTATACATCGCTTTTTTAAACTCAACCCAAGAAGAATATTCATCATTAAATACTTTTTTAAGCACTAGTTTATCTGTGACCAATCCTATTTCTTTACCATATGAATTAATCTTGCTTCCATTAGCTTTTGCTTCTTTTTCATACTGATTAGAAATATACGGAACCATACCTTCTTTATATCCTTTAGCAGCTAATAGTTCAAATGCCATACGACGCCCCATTAAATCACCTGGAGTTCCTTTATCACTACTTAAGGCAGAATATATAGGTGAGAAAAGATTAATTGTGTAGTATCCATTTCGTTTATACTCACCTTCATTTATATATTTTCTTCTTGTGATTATATCGTTTTCTATTAAACTATTGAAAGAGGTTAACTTGTTTAGCTCATCAAGATTTAATCTACGAACAACATTTGTTGCATAAACTTCATTTCCATCAGGATCAGGTTTATACTCATTCTCTATTTTCCTTAATAGCTCCCCTTTCTCATTGGTATCTAAGTTAACTACTGCTTCTCCTTCTAATTTCTCAAGTGTATAAACTAAATCAAATAAGTTATGCATATATTTACGCAAGTCTTCTGCACTATTAAATTGTTGAGTTGGATCAGCTACTTGAAGTCTTGTTGAATTTTCTGAATCCTCATATTTCAATATAGAGTTAATCGTAATAGTAGGGTCATTTGGATGATCAGGAGCTTGAAGTAATCCTTTCGCATAAAACTCTGGTCCTAATCCGCTTCTTCTTCCATATCCTCCAAGATAAATCTCTCTATCTGAGTTATGTGTCATTTCATGAGTATAAGTTACCGCTCCAGATTTATCTAACATACGATAAGCCATATAGTAGAATGCGTCACCTGTTGCATATGCACCATTAGCGTTGTGAACAACATTATTTCCAGCAGGGCCAAAGAAGTTTTTAATAGCTGGATGATTAGTTTCAAAGTTAGCTTCTTGTAACTTATTATCTTTATCATTTCCAAATCTAAATGCATCATAAACTAGTACACTTCTATATAATTTTTCTTTATTTTCTTTATCTAGAATTTTATACCAATAATCATAATGATCTCTAAATCGTTTAGCCGCTGCTTCTGCATTCTCTTCTACAAATTTATTTAATTTGTCTCCCTTAGGATAGTCAGAACTTCTATATCTATCATAAGCACCAAATCCTATAGTTGAAATATTGGCAATCATAAATATCATTTTTTCTTCTGGTAAAGTTAATAACGGTAAGACCATACTTTGATATTTCCATGATGGACTAGTTAATCTATCATATACCCCAATAGAATATTTAGTTCCCTCTTTCCCTTGTTTTTCTCTTACCTCTTCAATTGTAGATTTTTCTTCTACAATATATGCTCTTGTTTGTTTTTTAAACCACTCATTGTTAGAAGTTTTTGGTAAGAATACTTTTCTATATCCTTCTAATGCCTTGAATAAAGTTTCTGTCCCATAATTCTTCGCTAACAATACATTATAAGTAATAACGTTATTTTTAGCTAATAAATTATTAAATCCAGATCTACCTAGTTCAATAACATTATCTAGAGCTGAACTATTTGATTTACCAAAGAAATCCAAGTGATACATTATTAAATCTTTAGCATTGGTTTCTCCATAATTAAAATTATACCAGCGTTCAAGATATGTTAAACCTAACAATAAGGCTTCCTTATTATTCTTAATTTTCTCAATTACATAATTATCTATTATCTTATTGTTATTTTCAGCTACTGCCGCATCTGCTGAAAGAAGTTTTGATAAACTATCTTCAATGTTTGCTTTTGTTTTCTCAAATTGTTCATCTAGATATAATTCTGTTAGTTTTATATTACTAGAGATATCTAATACTTTTCTTATCTTATCTGAGTTGTAATTTACAGATTTCAATTCTGATACAACGCTATTAATAATATTATTGTAATTATGTAATAATGTGTTAGGTGTATACATTAGCTTTGTATTAGTTATTTCATATTCTGCTACTTTAGAGAAATCTTGTCGATATTTTATATCTAATGTTTGAGTAGTATTATCTGAATAATGAAGTAATAGTTTATTAATTCTTTGTTTATCTTTATTAATATCAGTAATTACGTCTTTATCACTCATTGGAACTACAGACACAAGCTCTTTAGTAAATAAATCATTATTAGCATCTACTAAATTACCATACTTGACTATAGTCTCTCTATTGTAGAAAGGTAATAATTTTTCAATATTTTTATATACTCTTAATCTAGAAATATCAGCATCTTTTAAGTTTTTATAATCTGTTTCATATCTAGATGAGAAGTTAAAGTCTTCTATCTTAGTATTTTTCTTAGGAACAAGTTCAGCTTTTTTCTCTGCAACTTGGTTACTTTCAAGTAATGTACCTCTTTGTTCTTCTGAATCTTTACTAAGTATTTCGTCATCTACTTGAACTACTTTTACCACCTTATTATTTTTATTACTATACGTGTTAGTTGCTTTTATACCGTCAAAATTATAACCAGCAATAGCATTACCATTTGTTACATTTACGTCGCTTAATACATTTGTAATTTGACCTGAGTTACTTACTTCAGATGAACTATTATCCCAAAGATTACCTACAACTCCACCAACTTTACCAAAAGGCTTCACATTATTAAGATTACCTTCAGTATAGCTATTACTAATCGTTGCTTTTTTATCAACAACACCTGCTATACCACCAACAACCTGATCTCCTGTATTAGCATTCGTAGCCATATCAATAGATGAAACTGATCTATCGATTAAAGCACCAGCACCTGAAAGTTTCCCTACTAATCCTCCAATTTGGTAAGTTGATTTTGTATCATAAGTATTAGTTATTCTACCTGTAAAGCTACTATTCGAAATAGTAGAATTATCAACTTGTGAAACCAATCCACCAATACTACGTTCACCAGCAATTACACCAGATGAATGAACATTAATAATTTTAGAACCTTTACTCGCCATTTTCGCTATTGTAGCTGCATCTTCTTTAGAAGAAACATTCGCTTCTTTTATTGAAAGATCTTTTACTGTAGCACGGTTTAAAGTTCTAAATAATGGTTTTTTCAGATTATATATAGCGTAGTACTTATCATTATTTTTACCAATTAATGTACCTGTAAACTCATTACTAACATAACTTTCTTGACCATCTTGAAGTTCTACTTCACGAGCATCCATAGTTGCTCCTAAACGAAACTCTCCAGAAGGATTACTATTCATTGCTTCGACTAAATTTTTGAATGATGTATAAACGCCATTTTCACTTCTCACCATCTTAGGTAGGTAGTAAGTGTAATTGTCTAAAGTACTATTGTTTTCATGTTGAATTAAATCATTAGCTTGTCCTACAATTTTATAAACATCTTGATTATCTTTTGTAGCACTTTCAATACTCTTAACGGGTAACATAACATCTTTAAAATTCTCCGATTTTACTTTCATAAAGTAGTTACTAGGATTATTTGGAACCGTATCAAATGAGGTTACATGTCGATATTTATTATTTTCTAAAGTATACAATTCTACATTAGAAATATTTCTAAGCTCTAGTTTCTTGTCGACTTGTTTTTCTTCTTTAATTTTATCTTTAGGACGTTCCGCTTCCCCATTTGTAGGACTTACCTCATTTTCAGGTTTAGTATCTTCTGCACTAGGTTGTTCGATTTTACCAGTATATTCTTTCGGTGCTTCTACTTTCTCTGGCTCGACTATCGCTCCGGCTTGCACCCCTGTGTATTCTGGCAGCGGAGCTACTTGTTCTGGTTCTACTATTGCTCCGGCTTGTGGACCTGTGTATTCTGGTAGGGGTGCAATCTGCTCAGGTTCAACAATAGCTCCAGACTGTGGACCTGTGTATTCTGGTAGTGGTGCAATCTGCTCAGGTTCAACAATAGCGCCGGCTTGTGGTCCTGTATATTCTGGAAGCGGTGCTACCTGCTCTGCTTCAACGATAGCTCCAGCCTGAACTCCTGTATATTCTGGTAGTGTTGCTGACTGCTCTGGTTCGACTACAGCTCCAGCTTGTACGCCTGTGTACTCTTTTGGTGGCTCTACTTTTTCAGGTTCAACAATAGCTCCAGCTTGTACACCTGTATATTCTTTTGATGGTTCTACTATTGCTCCGGCTTGCACTCCTGTGTATTCTGGTAGGGGTGCTACCTGCTCTGGTTCAACAATAGCTCCGGCTTGTGGTCCTGTATATTCTGGTAAAGTGGCTACCTGTTCCGGTACACCTTTATCACTTACAACTGCTTCTGGCAACTCTGGTTGAACTTCCGGTACACCTTTATCACTTACTACTGCTTCTGGTAATTCAGGCTGAATTGCTGGTTCAACAATAGCTCCAGACTGTACGTCCTTATGTTCTACACCAGTCTCAGGTTGGTCCTTTATAACTTGAGGTTTTTTGTACCTTTTTCGACTATTCTTGTAACAGGCGCAGTCGTTGAAGTTGAAATAATTTCTCTAGAAACTTCTTCCTTGTTTACAGAGAATATTCTGATGACTTCAACTTTCTTACCTAATTTACCTTCTTGTTTGACTCTTACAGTTCCTTCAGCTAAATCAGGATTCTCCTGAATTTCTTCTTGAAAATCTATTTTTGTCTCTATAGCTTCCTCACGATATAAGAGTTCAGGTTTGTTCAACTGACCTGATAAAACTTCATCCTGTGGATTTAGTGTATTTACCCCAGTCTTTTCTTTTGGAGAAACCTTCTTGTCTTTATTCGTTTTTAGATTCTTATGTTCGGCTAATTGTTCTTGAGAATTTGAAGATTGTTTCTCTTCTTTTGTTGGATTGGTTAATTCTGTAGAGAGAGGTTTTTCAACTACTTGGACTTCTGTGGACTTAGTTGAAGAAACAGGTTTTTCTTCCTGAATTGTTTGTACCTTTGATGGATTCTCTACAAAATTTGGTGTAACATTGTAATCTACCTTTTGTTGATTTTTAGAAGTAGCTACTGATTTCTCTTGATTACTTACTTCGGAATCAGAAGTAGTTTTCCCCTCTTTGATATATCCAATATAAGTGTAACCTGAAATCTCTTTAGGAAGAGGTAATTTTTCTCCTGAAGTTAATTCATAGTCCGTATTGTAATTCAGTAAGAGATTATTTTCTAAAGCATGAGCTGAAACTAAGACACCATTTCCTATCCCTGCAACCAATACTAAATGTAATACCGTTTTATTCTTAACTTTTTTCTTAGAAACAGCAAAAACTAAAATCCCCAGAGCTGCTAAGCTAGCACCAGCAACTAAGGCTTGCACCTCATTCTTGCTTCCAGTATTTGGCAATTCTCCCAATTGATTTTGGGAATTTAATTTATAAACAAGATAATAAGTCTCATCATCATTCTCCACGTATGTCGGAATATCATAGACAAGCTGCTTCTTTTCTTCTGATGATAGCTCTGAATCTGTTACATATTTATAGTGAACACCTTTAGTTTCTTGAGCATCCACAGATGAACTAGCTAATACAGACATAAAAAATAAACTTGAAATCGTTGCAGATACAAGTCCTACTGATAATTTTCTAAATGAAAAACGTTCTTGTTTTTCACCAAAATACTTTCCCATGATTCCTCCTTGAAATACAATTTATAAATGTTACAGAGACCTTTATTATATTAGTGTATTATCTATAAAAAAGGCAATATACCTTAATTATACTCTTTATTTACCGAAATGTCTTAAAATTGCGTAGCGTTTTCATACTTTGTTTTATATTATTTTGGGGATACAGTAACACCTACCATGGCATTTCCACGGCAGGTGTTACTCATATCACTAATCGTTCTAAAAATGGTTTGAGGCAGTTGAGGAGAATACCTTCTATCCAGCTTTCTTGTGCTGAGGATAGATGTTCTGTCTGGAGGCTTTCTTTTAAAAAGTCTCGGACTTGTTCTGGTGCGATTTCAAATTCAAAGGCTTTCATTTTATAGAAAAAGTCTAGCAGATGGTCTGATAAGTATTCAGTTGAAAAAGGCACTTCTCCACTTTTTCGATATTCTAATAAGAGCCGAGCAAATCTGGCTTTTTCTTCAGGAAGCTCACGAAAATAGGAATTGAGGAGCCAGGTCTGCTTCTGCTTTCTTTCAATTGGATCCTGACTAGCAATTCGTTGGTCTTTTTCCAGCTCTTTTTGGTATTGTTTGGCCTTGATAGCCCGTTCTGTCCGATTTTTACCAAAAAGAATTTTCTCCCATTTGCGTTCTTCTTGAGTCAGGGTCTCTGTAAATCCAAAGTAATCTTGATAGGCACGCTCTGCTGGGCCCATAGCTAGAACCAGATTGTCTGCATATTGCTTGGCGATTTTATCTCTCTTTTTGCGCTCTTTCTCTGCCTGAATACGGAGTTCTTGTTCGTAGTCAATTTTATCTTTTCCTAGTTTGACAAGGTAGAGTTGGTCATCTGGTTTTCCAAGTAAAAAGGGTTTGATACATTTTTCAAGAACTTCTTCCATCCGAGCCTTTTTCTTTGGTTCCGCCTTGGTCCAACTTCCTCCTTGAAAGACTTCTAGGAAGAGCTGGTAGTCTCTATCAGGGGAGAACTGATTGCCACGATTAGGTTTAAAAACACCTTTTTCCCAGAGCCACTTTAGAAGTCGCTCGTCAAAGTCACTTTTGTTAACCTTGATTTTTTCCTTTTTCTGGGCTTTTCTGGTCAGATTTTCAGCCTTTCTGAGTAGTTTTTCTTCCTCTTCCAATTGCTGGTCAAGGGTCAATCGATGAAAATGCCGAACACAATCACTACCAATCGGAAAGAGGCGTTGACCTGTGACACCGTTAAAGAGTTCGTAAGCGTATTTGATGGCATTTCCACACACACAATTGCTACGGCCGATACCGTTAAAAATCAAGGAAACTTCATTCCATTCCTTGGTAGCTTGTTCCCAAGTATCAGATTTTGAAGCCTGTAAAACCGCATCATGCAGGGATTTTCTAACCGGAAGTGTCATGAGGTCTCCTTTCTAATATTCAATGAAAATCAAAGAGCAAACTAGGAAGCTAGCCGCAGGCTGCTCAAAACACAGTTTTGAGGTTGCAGATAAAGCTGACGTGGTTTGAAGAGATTTTCGAAGAGTATAAATTATACTTTTACAACTTGAACCTCGTCTTTACCGAGTAAAATCAAGTATTTTTCAATATTTTCAATCGAATAGGCTCGTGATAAAGCCTCTTCGTATAGGGCTAACTGACCACGATAGCGGTCTATGAGTTGACTTGGATCATCATAGCGGTCTGTCTTATAGTCGAACAGAACGATTTTATCCTCGTAAAGCAGATAGCCATCAAGGATACCACGGACAACGAAATCTTCCTGACTCTTTTGGTCTCGTTTGAGCATAGAGAAAGGTTGCTCGCGATAAAGATGGTTGGTATTAGCGAGAATTTCCTGACCGAGCGCTGTGTCAAAGAATGCAAGAATTTTCGAAAGATTAATCTTGCATTTGACAGCTTGGCTGGTTTGAACTTGTTTGAGAGTTTCTGTCAGGCTAGCAAGCGTTGGTCGCTGGCTGAGGTCAATTCTCTGCATCAGTTCGTGGGTAGCACTACCAATCTCAGCTCCTGTTACCTTTTCTTTGCTTGAAAAATCTGGTAAATCAAAGTTGATTTTCTTGTCTACTGACTGGCCTTGACCTGCAATCTCGACACCTTCCATATCCATAACTGGTTCGTAGAATTTCTTGATTTGACTTGGGGTTTGAACACTAGGAAGTTCAATAGCTGCGCGATGAAGAGTATTATAAACTTCCACTTCTTTCAGCATTTCAAGAGCTTCTTTAATGGTTTCTGACTGACGATTGTCTGCTTGGGAGCTATCTTGGAGAAGACTCTTGGTTTCCAACTGACCGATAGCTTCTCTAGTCAGCTGATCTTCACCAACAAAACGATAGCTAAAGTTGAGATTATCCTTTGCAAATACTTTACTGATAGCCCAAATCCAATCTTGGAAATTACTTGCTTGAAGTCTAGTGTTGCTGTTTAGTTTTCCATTTTTAGCTGCAGGAAATTCTTTGCCCTCCAGCTTTTCACGAGAGCCCTTACCGATAAGATAGAGCTTTTTCTCAGCCCGCGTCATGGCAACATACAGCAGACGCATCTGCTCTGAGTAGCTTGCCAGCTGTAATTCCTCTTCGTTCTGTCTATAGGTCAGGCTAGGAATGGAGAGTTTGATGGTTTTAGGATAGTGATTTTCGACTGCTCCTGTATCCATCTTGGCAATGTATTTGACACCTAGTCCATTTTTACGGCTGAGAATGACTTCTGACATGCTGTCTTGCTTGTTAAAATCCTGATCCATATTGAGTATAAAGACGTAAGGAAACTCTAGCCCTTTACTCTTGTGAATGGTCATGAGCTCTACTGCATCTTTTGGCGGTGCGACGGCCACGCTTGCCAAATCGTGCTGGGCTTCTAAAACTTGGTCAATCATACTAATAAAACGTGACAAGCCTTTGAAATTACTCTTTTCAAACTGGTCAGCTCGCAGTGCTAGGGCATAGAGATTAGCCTGTCTAGCAGGACCATTTGGCAAAGCCCCAACATAATCATAATAAAAACGGTCATTGTAAATCTTCCAAATCAAGTCATAGAGGGAGTGGGTTTTGGCATACAAGCGCCAAGAATCCAAGATATCCATGAATTGGTTTAGTTTTTCAGCTAAATCAGTATGAATTAAGTTTTTCTGGCTTGTTGCAAGTTTTTGAGCATTGACCAGTTTCTCATAGAGATTTTCTTGGACTTTATCCTCTGCTTTCTGAAGGGACAAACGTGCTAACTCGTCCTCATCAAAGCCAAACATTGGAGACTTCATAAGGGCAACCAAGGCATAGTCTTGCAGGGGATTGTGAATGACACGAAGGGTGTCTAGCATGACTTGCACTTCTAGGGATTGGAGATAATTGTTTTGCTCTCCATCGGTTTTGACAGGAATTCCATACTCAGACAGGGCGAGAAGAATCTGGTCATTACGACTGCGACTGGAGGTCAGAAGGGCAATTTCTTTAAAGGAAACACCTTTCTCCTGATGAAGTTTCAGAATCTCCTTGATAACTAAGCGCATTTCGCCTGTTAGTTTCATTTCTGCCTGCCCCTCTTCTTCCTCACTTGTGTCGTCCTTGTCGTAGAGGAGAAATTCTGCCTTATTGTCTGTATTAGGAATCAGTTTGGTATTGGCAAAAACAAGCTGGTGCATGTTATCATAGTTGATTTCTCCGATTTCTTGGTCCATAAGACGTTCAAAAACATCATTGGTTGCTGATAGCACTTCTGAACTACTACGGAAATTTTCCTTTAGGAGAATCAGCTTGCCTTCTTGGGGATTTTGCGCATAGCGTTGGAATTTTTCATTGAAAATCTGCGGGTCTGCCTGACGGAAACGGTAGATAGATTGCTTGATATCCCCCACCATAAAGCGATTATGGCCATTAGACAGCAATTCCAGCATCCGTTCTTGAATGTGATTGGTATCCTGATACTCATCGACCATGACTTCGTGGAAACGCTCCTGATAAGCCTCACGGACTTGCGGGAAATTCTCTAAAATCTCGATAGTGTAATGGCTTATATCAGCGAATTCAAAGGCATTTTCCTGTCGTTTTCTCTGACGATAAACCTCCACAAAATCACTCATGAAGGTTTGGAAGGTTTTAGCTAGTTTCCAAGTGTCTCCATGATAACGTTCTTGATAGTCGAGAATGGTTATCTGGTCTGCTAGTTGTCCTAGCCTAGCAAACTGGGTCTTTCTCTCTTCGTTGTAAGCATCAGCCAGAAGCTTCAAATCAGCCTTACGACTGGCATTCGTCAGAGCTCGACCATTTTTTTCCTTAGAGATTGCGACAACACGCGCAAGCCCTGCTTGATAAGCCTGCCTATCAGACTCTTGATTTAAGGAGCCAATTTCATCCAGAACTAACTGAACATTTTCTAAATAAGCAGCCTTTACAAATTCCTTGGCATCATTATCCAGATGATAACGGAAGAAACTTTCCAAGTCCCAAAGGGCTTGCTGGATTTGCTCAGTTAGTTTTTCTTTTTCATTCGTAAAATCAGCTTTCTCAAAGCCTTTGAGGAAAGATTCACTCAGCCATTTCTGAGGATTGCTGGTGGATTGGAGAAAGTCATAGATTTTATAGACCTGCTGGCGTAGCCCCCGTTCATCCTTGCCACGTCCAGCAAAGTTTTTCAGTAAATGACTAAAGGTCTCTTTCTGTTTACCTTGGTAATGGGCTTCAAATACCTCATGGAAGACTTCGTTTTTGAGAAGAAGTTGCTCGCTCTGGTTTTGTAAAATACGGAAATTAGGCGCAATATCAATCAGATAGCCATGTTTACCAAGGAATTTTTGTGTGAAAGAGTCCATGGTTCCGATGGCAGCGTTGGGTAGGTCTGCCAACTGGCGACCCAAGTGTTGTTTGAGGTCAACATCGCCACTTTCTTGAATTTGTTGGCTGATTTTCTTCTCCAAACGTTCTTTAAGTTCAGTCGCAGCCTTGACGGTAAAGGTTGAGATAAAGAGTTGAGAAATTTCGACACCACGCGCCAATTGGTCCAGAATGCGCTCGGCCATGACAAAGGTCTTTCCAGAACCAGCCGATGCTGAGACCAGAATATTCTGGCCAGAAGTGTAGATAGCTTCGATTTGTTCGGCAGTTTTCTTTTGTTCCTTGCTCGAATTTGCTTCAGCTTCTTGCAATTTTTGAATTTCTTCCTCAGTTAAAAAGGGAATGGACTTCATCGTTTCAACTCCTTTCTCATTTTTTCAAACCAAGCTTGCTTGAGTTTTTCTCCGATCAGGCGCTTGCCATCAGCTAAGTCCAACTTTTCTAGGAAACGGGCTTGGCCCAAGTGATAATTGGCTTCAAATCCTGTGATGGCTTGGTGTTGCTGGACGTATGGGGCAATACTTCTGCTATTTTCGGTATAAGGGTTAATGGCGAACTGGCCTGCTAAAATCTTCTCAGCAGCTTTCTTGTAAAGACAGGCATTGTAGTCCAGTAGGAGCTGAAATTCCTCATCTGTCAGCTGATTAGCCTTGTTTTTGTTGTAAAAATCGCCCAAATGACTGCTTTCTTTTTCTAAAAAGAGTCCTTGGTATTTCATAGATTTGCTGGCTTCTACGACTGCACCTGCCAGACTTTTAACCGCCATCAAAGATTGGACGGGTTCAGCCATTTCCAAGTACATGGCACCAAAAAAGTTCTGCTCCCCTTCTCTTTTTAAGGCAGCTAGATAGGTTGGCAACTGGGAATTGAGCCCATTAAAGAAATGAGGAAACTGGAACTGAGTCAGACTGGATTTGTAGTCTACTACTCCTATCGCTCCATCAGCTTTCAAACGGTCAATCCGGTCCACCTTGCCTCGTACAAAGACACTGCGACCACTGTCCAATTGAATAAAGGCCTGCTCTTTTCCACCGAAATTCGCTTCCTCTTTGATGGTTTCGATGGCTGGATTGTGTCGGAGAATATGTCCAGTCGTCCGTGCGACATCAAGCAGAACTTCCTTGGTGAACTGGGCTTCTAAACTTTCTTGATAAATAGCCTCAAATTCGCGTTCTTGACTGGTTTCTTGAATAGCTTGTTCTAAACGTTGGTCAAAAGAATCTTCGTCAGGCAACTGCAAGGCACGTTCAAAAATGCGGTGCAAAAAATTCCCGTGACTACGGGCATCTGGACGCAGGCGTAATTCTTCTTGCAAGCCTAAAACGTAGCGAAGAAAATAACTGTATTGGTTCCGGTAAAACTCCGTCAAACCAGATGTAGACAGGTAAAACTCCTGATCAGCAGGATAGAGCGCCTGCAAGGTGTCCTTAGCCAACTGCTTACTGTTTGGACTGGTTGGGAGAGCTGGATTTTCCAGACCTTGCTGATCTAGTTTTTTACCCATGACACGCGCCAGAACCTTAACAAAAGTCAAATCTTGCTCAGTATCGCTCGCATCTCCCTGCTGGTGATAGGCAACTAGACTAGACAAAAGACTATGATAGGACCCAATATCTTCCTTAGACAGCCCTTTGTGATTCATCCTCTTCTCTTTCCGACTAAATCCAAAATGGACCAACTCTTGAAGATAGGCAGATTCCTTACTTTCACTTTCGTTAAAAAGGCTTGGAGCCGACAAGACCAACTGCTTACGAGCAGAATTGACCAAGGAAAGCATAGTATAGCGATTTTTCTTGAGATTTTCACTACTAGCAATCAGCAATTGAACGCCTTCTTCGGTCGCTTGATTTAGGTTTTGCCTTTCTTCATCTGTCAAAAGGCTAGTATTTTGCGCAATTTTTGGTAAATTGTCCTGAGTCAGCCCTATGGCGTAGACAAAGTCAGCCGTTAAGGGAGCAATCAAATCGTAACTCTGCACCAGAACGGTGTCCACTGTTGCTGGAATGGTACGGTACTGAGATAGGCTCATTCCAGAATGGAGCAAGGCTAGGAAGTCCTCCAGACTAACCTGTGAACCAGCAAAAACAGTCGCAAATTGTTCTAAAACATGACAGAATGCCTTCCAAACCTCGGCTTGTCTTTCCTGTTCAAGAGCTTCCATAGTGGCTGTCAAATCTTGCAACTGCTTGGTCACAGCTCCTTCTTTTAGAAAGCTATTCCACTTGTACAAGAGATTTTCAGCCTTTTGTTTTCGGCTAGCAAAAAGAGTCTCAAGAGGGGTTAAAATACGCAAACGAAGAGCATTCAAACGTTCCAGATTAAATTTTCCATGGTGGGATTTGGTGAAGGTTTGCTGAAAGGCTGGTAAGCCATTGATACCAAGATAGCGAATATATTGCTCAAAAGCATCAATATCAGCCTGACTAAGGTCGGTATATAGACCTGTTCTAAGAAGGTTTATCAAATCCTCTTGACGGAAACGATAGCGTTTTAAAGCTAAAATAGACTCGACAAACTGAGTTAAAGGGTGGTGCGCCATGGATTCGCTTCTACCAAGATAGAAAGGAATCTGATACTGGTCAAAAATGGTTTTGAGAGATAACTGATAAGAGGCCACATCCCCCAAGAGAATACGAAAATGCTTGTAGCTCAGGTCTGAGTTCTCATGTAATTTCTGGCGAATGCTGCGGGCTACTAGCTCCAACTCCTCCTTTTGTGTCAAACAAGACCAGATTTGTAAGTTTTCACAGTCTTCATCATTCACCTCCAATGTTAATTCTGAAAAGTCATAGGACGATTCCAATAAACGAGAGGCCTTATCAAAACTATCCATCTTCTCATGAGTCTGAGAACGGTCTTGAGCAGGAATTTGGTATTTAGAGGCTAGATGATGGAGAAACTCCACACTGGCTTGATAGAGATTGCCCTCGCTAAAGGGACTGGTATAAGCTTTCTTACTAGCATAAGCCCCGATAACAATCTCAACACCCTTGCCATGAAGTAGGTCCACAATTCGCTCTTCCTCAGCAGAAAAACGGGTAAATCCATCAATAACCAAGGCGATTTGAGTAAAATCACTACTTACCTTGTCATTCTCAATAGCCGCAATCAATTGAGACAATTGACTTCCCTGAGCCAACTGCCCCTGATTGAGATAAGCCGTTACCTTCTCAAAAATCAAGAGTAAGTCTGCTCGCTTGTCCTCATCCGTCAAACTCTCCAAGTCCAAAAAATTCATCTGAGCTTTGGTCATCTCGTGGTAAAGCTCGATCAACTGCTGGATAAATTGAGGATCCTGCTTGATGGCACCGTATACTCGTAAGTTTTTGGGATCAAGTTCGGCAAGACATTTGTAAAAGGCCATCCCAAGACCAATGTCATCTAGACTGGTCTTAGCAGGTAAGTCATTCAAGACTAGGTAACGAGCCATTTGAGCAAAGCGCGTAACAGTAATCTCAAAAGAAGCATACTGGGACAAGCATTCCAGCACGGCGCGTTCCTTTTCAAAAGAAAGAGAGTTGGGGGCGATGTAGAAGACCCGCTTGCCCGCAACAACTAGCTCCTCCGCCTCTCTGGTTAGAATTTTAGTCAAAGAAGTCCGAATATCAGTATAAAGTAATTTCATCTCTGCCTCGTTGGAATTTTTCATTACCTTTTATTATACCATGATTAGCCTCGTAAATCCGTTAAAATATTTAGGCCATCCTTTCTTTTCTTCATCATCTGCTAAATCTTAAATACTTAGCTTTACTTGTATTAGATAGAATAAATCTGCCTACTGAAAATCACATAATGAAAAAAGCCTCGGTAACAAGGCTTTGAGTTTTATGATTGTTTCTTAGGTACGGAATACACTTCAATGTGTTGTCCTAGTACCTTGATGTCGACTGGTAGATTATCTGATTTATCGCCATCAACATCCGACTCTAATTCGATATCAGAAGAAATTTTAATAGTACGCGCTTTTATATATTCAATATTTTCATTCTCTACAAGATCTCCTTTTAACAAATTCGGAATCAAAGATAATTTAGAGAATATAGAAGCATCTTTCAAAATTAGAATATTTGCATATCCATCCTTGTTTTCTTCAAAGATTTTTTTATCTGCAAAATAATTTGTTAGAAGTACTAAAACATGACTTGCTTCCCCAAGGTAATTTCCATTTTCGGTTTCAACTTTAATGTTAAAGACTTGATCTGTCATGACAGACTTCATGGTATTAACTGCATAAGCCAAGATACCAAATTTCGTTTTATCTTCAATTTCAACATTATGAATGGCTTCAGGGAGAGACCCGATACTAAAGATATATCCAAAATAGTGACCATTTGCTTTTCCGATATCAATCTTATCAGTTAAATTGAAATCTAGTTCTTCAATAGCTCCGTCAATATCTTGATTGATTTCTAAAAGTTTTGTAATCAGGTTACCAGTACCACCTGGTATAATTCCCAGTTTAGGAATATAGTCCCTTTCAGCAATCCCTGAAATAACTTCATTGACTGTACCATCTCCACCAAAAACTAGAATTGATTCATATCTTTCTCTAGCAGCTTCTTCTGCGAAATTTGTAGCATCTTTGGCTTTTTGAGTAATTTTAGTTTCCACATCATCAAAATACTCTCTTGCTTTATTCTCCAGCTTCTCTTTGTAATCTAAAGCTTTTTCTCCTCCAGAAGTTGGATTGATAATTAGCATTATTTTTTTCACTCTGTATTTTCTCCTTAAAATTGAAATAGAAAGGTTATTCTCGATGAAAATCAAAGCGTAAACTAGGGAACTAGCCGTAGGCTACTCACGACACTGGTTTGAGTCTGTATATTAGCCTGATGTGGTTTAAAAAGATTTTCTAAGAGTATTAACCTGATGACACATGATATTTGCGTATATTGCTATTATACAATGAAATGTTAAAAAATAGAAATAAATTGCTTTTAATATCGGTTTTTATCTTATATTAAAAAATGATCTATTTTTTACTAGTAGGTTGTTCTTAATCATCCAAATTAGTCTCTCTCCTCCACACGATGGAATATAGGTCGTAGATATTATTGCTATTTTCTAGTTCCGGATAAAGATAAAACTCACTTGAAAGAAGATTTTCCCCATATATAAGTCAGTCTTTGTCTGACTAGCTACTAGCAAATAGATGAGTTAATGTTCATTGTCTACTAATCTGAATATGAAAATACTTCAGAGGCAGGCACAGCTAAGGATGAAAAAACTCAATTTTTAAGAGAATATGAAATGATACTCAATCAAAATCAAATAGCAAACTAAAAAGCTAGCCACAGCTTGCTTAAAGCAGGACTTTGAGGTTACAGATCAAACTAACGCGGTCAGCTCAAGACACTGTTTTGAATGTGTAGATTAGACTGACATGGTTTGAAGAAATTTTCGAAGAGGATGAATATCTCTATAATAAAAGGCATCTTATCAAGTGTTTTTGATACCTGATAACATGCACTTTTCTGATTTTAAAGATTTTGCCAGTTTTATTATCATTTAAGATAAGACGCTTCCATCATGTTTTGCATCATCATCAACAAACTGTTCTTTTACCAAATCCTTGATATCACTTTTGATACTTTTAGTATCTATAATAGAATCTTCACCGAGTTGGTGAAATGTCGCTTTATCTCTAATAGTATATTCTTGTTCATCGTCATATTTTTTAGTTATCAATCGAATCATCTTTCGTCTTAAAGATTTTTCCCCTTTGATGTTTCCTCTTTCTTTTATCCATGCCACTGCTAAAATGACCAGCATTAGACAACCGACATAACCTAAAAGAGGATACATAATGGAGACTAATTCTTTAAATCCCATAAAAGATAAACCATATCCTATAGCGACCGTAGCAATTAGAATAGGGTAAAAGCGCTTAGGTTTGTTTGAAGAGAAACGTTTTGCCAAGGCATAAAATAAACTGAAAGCTGTATTAAAAATAAGTCCAAAAATAATTAGAGCATACAACAAAGAAAATAGAGGATGAATTTGCTCCGCAATGGTTAACATAGGAATATCAACAGTTGAAACAAGTTTTATATTGGCGTATAAAATACCAGTTGCTACGGTAATAATCAAACTAACTACAAGTCCACCTAAGAGACCACTTTTTTCCGCAACACCAATTCTCATGACAGAACCTCCTAAGACAAATGCCATGGATACACCAGTCATAACAGTTAGTGCGAAATAATTTAGTAAAGAAACCCATACATTGGGCATCGGAGAAGAAAGTGTAGCTGTGATTGCTTCTAATTCTTCAAAATCAAAACTTTTCCCTACGAAAGTATGGACTGCCATAATGATAATCATGACAAAGACCAAAGGAGTAAATATCCCAAGAACGCTGGTAATCTTTTCAAAATTAAGAAAACTGACAATAATGACCAAGATAGCACAAATCAATCCTCCCAACCAAAATGGCAAACCAAATTGTTGGTTAAGGTTTGAACCAGCCCCAGCAATCATAACAAAACCAATTACAAAGCAGGAAACAATTAAAGCAAAATCAAGAATCTTATTAGTAATAGGCCCGGCAATTTGGGAAAGAACTTCAAAATGATCATTTGAACGGAAATAACTTCCTAAGGTAATGATAATTTTACCAAAAATAACACTTATGATTCCAAGAACAATCGTTCCAATGATACCCCATTTACCAAAACTAACAAAGTATTGCATTAAATCTTGGCCTGAAGATAGTCCAGCACCAATAACAACGCCTACATAAGCCAATGCTATATTTAAAATACGTTTTAACACTATTTTCTCCTAACCGTTATCACTACAATCAATGATTGTCTATTTAGTATACTATTTTCTTATATTATTGTCAAAAATATAGGTATTAGAACCATGTACATAGAAATATTTCTGTACGATATAGCAAGATAACACAAGGACTAGTCAGCTACTAATCAAACTTCTATCCTCCTAAATTGTTTGGAGATATTAGCTGCTCTTACGTCAGACAAATATCACAAAGATAGCAAGACATTAGACATCCACACAACATTCAACCGATACATTCCAGATGATGACGGTACTAAGACTTTTGCAAGATTTCGAACTACCCACTTAACTAAAAGAGAAATTGAGATACTAGACAAAATGATTGAACTGAACCAGCTCAGTGAAAATACTGACCTAAATTGGTACAAAAGCACTCGTATATTCGTCACAAACATTGGTAGGCCAATCCATAGTTCTATTCTAAGTAAATCTCTCCATCAAACAAACGAACGCCTTAAAAAACCAATCCCCAAACATCTGTCCCCTCACATCTTCAGACATACAACTATTAGCATTTTAGCTGAAAATAAAATTCCGCTAAAAACAATCATGGACAGGGTTGGTCATTCCGACTCTGAAGTCACTACTTCCATCTACACCCACGTCACAAAGAACATGAAAGATGAAGCAATCAATGTACTGGATAAAGTTATGAAAAAGATTTTTTCAAAAGTTTTGTCTCTCAAATACAAAAATAGCCCTTCGGAAAAAATCCGAGGGGCTAGAAACGTTGTTAAATCAACGGCCGAACTTTTAAATTTCAAGGTTCGAGATAAAATAGTTCACTGAACTATTTTATTTTTTCAAGTTGTAGAATGATTTCAATCCACGGTATTCAGCTACTTCACCAAGTTGGTCTTCGATGCGAAGCAATTGGTTGTATTTAGCGATACGGTCTGTACGTGAAAGTGAACCAGTCTTGATTTGTCCTGCGTTAGTTGCAACTGCGATGTCAGCGATTGTTGAATCTTCAGTTTCACCTGAACGGTGTGATACAACGGCAGTGTAACCAGCTTCTTTCGCCATTTCGATAGCGTCAAATGTTTCAGTAAGAGTACCGATTTGGTTAACTTTGATAAGGATTGAGTTAGCAGCACCTTCTGCAATACCTTTTTCAAGGTAAGAAGTGTTTGTTACGAAGAAGTCGTCACCAACCAATTGAACTTTACCACCAAGACGTTCAGTAAGAGCTTTCCAACCGTCCCAGTCATTTTCATCCATACCATCTTCGATAGTGATGATTGGGTATTTGTTTACCAATTCTTCAAGGTAGTCGATTTGTTCTGCAGCAGTACGTACAGCTGCTCCTTCACCTTCAAATTTAGTGTAGTCGTAAACTTTACGTTCTTTATCGTAAAATTCTGATGAAGCACAGTCAAATCCGATAAATACGTCTTTACCAGGAACATATCCAGCAGCTTCAATAGCAGCAAGGATAGTTTCAACTCCGTCTTCAGTTCCTTCAAAACGAGGAGCAAATCCACCTTCGTCACCTACGGCTGTTTCCAAACCACGAGATTTAAGGATTTTCTTAAGAGCATGGAAGATTTCAGCACCCCAACGAAGAGCTTCTTTGAATGATGGCGCACCAGCAGGTACGATCATGAATTCTTGGAAAGCGATTGGAGCGTCAGAGTGAGAACCACCGTTGATGATGTTCATCATTGGAGTTGGAAGAACTTTAGTGTTGAATCCACCAAGGTAGCTGTAAAGTGGGATTTCAAGGTAGTCAGCAGCAGCACGAGCTACAGCGATAGACACACCAAGGATTGCGTTTGCACCCAATTTACCTTTGTTAGGAGTACCGTCAAGAGCGATCATAGCACGGTCGATAGCTTGTTGATCACGTACATCGTAGCCGATGATAGCTTCAGCAATGATGTTGTTTACGTTGTCAACAGCTTTTTGTGTACCAAGACCACCGTAACGAGATTTGTCACCGTCGCGAAGTTCAACTGCTTCGTGTTCACCAGTAGAAGCTCCTGATGGAACCATACCACGTCCGAAAGCACCTGATTCAGTGTAAACTTCTACTTCAAGTGTTGGGTTACCGCGTGAGTCTAGGACTTCGCGAGCGTAAACATCAGTAATAATTGACATTTTTTACTCTCCTTATGAGTTAAATTTTTTACACCTCTATAATACCTTAAAACCCCTCCTTTTTCAAGAAAAAACGTTATCTTTGTGCAAATTTTCCTTAACTTTATAAAGTAATCGCTTTCTTTTGTCTGTTTTATTCTAACTTTTATGATATACTATTTTCATGACAGATTTATCAAAACAATTACTTGAAAAAGCTCATGGTGGGCCAAAATTAAATCCGGATGAGCAAAGACGCTATCTTGGTACCTTTGAGGAAAGAGTCCTTGGATATGCAGATATTGACACGGCAAATAGCCCTCAGTTAGAAAAAGGTTTTTTATCTATTTTAGAAAATCTTCAGGAAAAAGCAGAACCACTATTTGTGAAGATTTCACCAACTATCGAATTTGACAAACAAGTTTTCTACTTAAAAGAAGCAAAAGAAACTGATAGTCAAGCTACAATAGTTTCTGAAGACCACGCTTCTTCTCCTTTTGGACTGATTATTCATACCAACGCACCCGTTCAAGTAGAAGAAAAGGATCTTCGACTTGCTTTTGCAAAACTTTGGGAAGTTAAAAAGGAAGAACCAGTCAAAACATCCTTCTGGAAGAAATGGTTTGGCTAAATCTTGTGCATAGTTAATAAGTGCCCGATATTGGCTGCCGTGCGCTCCAAATAGAGGCTGGCATTTTTCAAACTCTCTTCTAAAGGTTCGCTTTTCTCTAAAATAGAAAAGGCAGCTTGGATATTTTCAAATGGCAGGGAAGGTAAATCTTCAGCAAGACTACCACAAATAGCAATGACAGGAACTCCGACAGGGGTTCTTTTTGCTACGCCTATCGGCGCTTTCCCAGCAAAGCTTTGACTGTCTAGTCTGCCTTCACCAACGATAACCAAGTCAGCATCTGCAACTTTCTTATCAAAATCAATCAAATCTAAACAGGTATCAATTCCAGACACGATATTTGCCTGAGCAAAGGCACACAAACCGCCAGCAAGGCCTCCACCAGCTCCTACTCCTTTAATTTCCAATGTTACAGGTGAGGCTTTTTCATAAAAATCTTGGATTGCCTGATCTACGACTGCAAACATAGTAGGATGTAAACCTTTTTGTTTGCCAAAAGTGTAAGTCGCACCTTGATGACCACATAAGGGACTCACGACATCTGCTAAAATACGAATTCGAACATCTTCAGGAATTTCATAGCGATTTTCTGTTGACATAGAAGCTAAGTTTAATAAGGACTGACCGCAAGCGGGCAAGACATTTCCATCCCTATCATAAAATCGATAACCTAAACCAGCAGCAATCCCAATACCTCCATCATTACTGGCCGTGCCACCAACGCCGATATAGATATCTTTAATCCCTTGAGCAATGAGATGACGAATCAACTCTCCAATACCACGAGTTTGGATTTTAAGTGGATTTCGTTTCTCTAGCGGAATCTTTTCAAGGCCAACTAAATCAGCAACTTCAAATAGCGCCAGTTCCCCTTTTTGAAAATAGCGCATGGCTTCTTGTTGTCCAAAAGGTCCTGTCACTTGGATCCATTTTTCTTCTAGGTCAAGAGAATGTCGGATGGCATCTACAGTACCTTCTCCCCCATCACCAATAGGGCAGAGGAGACAGTCTACATCTGCTATCGATTGTTGGAAGCCTCTTTTTATTGCTTCAGCTACCTCTTCAGAGCTCAAGCTTTCCTTAAACGAATCTGGTGCAATTACAATCTTCATATTTTCCCTCATTCTAAAAAATCAATCAAAGGCAGAACTTCTAAAAAATCCCTCTTGTCAATATAATATTGTATTTCTTTTTTGAGCACTTCTTTGGCACAAAATGCGATTCCCAGTCCTGCTGACTTCAACATTAATAAGTCATTAGCCCCATCACCGATTGCAACTGTTCTATCTTTAGAAAGTTTTAGTTCCTTTCTCCATTGTTCTAGAGTCTCTTTTTTAACCTGGGGACTAATAATTTGTCCAACTAATTTCCCTGTTAGAAAGCCACCTTTGACTTCAAGTTGGTTGGCAGAGAAATAGGCAATTCCAAGAGATTTTGCTAATCTCTCAACTATCAGTGTAAATCCACCGGACACCAGACCAACTAGGATGCCATTCTTTTGGAGAATAGAGATGAATTCTTGAACATTTAGCGATAGATGAATTGAGTTGAAGACGTTATCAAAGACCGAATCAGGAAGACCTTCCAAGAAGGACACTCTTTTTCGTAAACTGCTTTCAAAGTCTATCTCTCCTCGCATTGCCTGACTTGTAATCTGCGAAATTTCCTCCTCACGACTTACCTCTCTTCCCAAAAAATCAATCACTTCTTCTAGGATTAAGGTTCCATCCACATCCATAACACACAAGCCTTTTACTTGAGACATCAGTTCTCCTCTCTAAACAGCCCAAAAATCGTATGAAGTCATCATACGATTTTATCTATTAGTTAACTAAACTATGGTACAAGTCAAGATATGACTTGCAGGCTGTATCCCATGAGAAATCACACTCCATAGCTTGTTTTTGTAGATTTCTCCATACGTCTGGATGATTTCTATACAAGTCCAAAGCTGTTTGGAAAGTCCAATTTAACCAATAAGGAGATAGGTTGTCAAAGCTAAAGCCAGTACCGCTTCCTTCAATTGGATTAAAGGCTCGAACAGTATCTCGCAAGCCACCAACTTCATGAACCAATGGCAAGGTTCCGTAACGCATCGCCATCATTTGAGACAAGCCACACGGTTCAAAACGACTTGGCATGAGGAAGAGGTCGCAAGCAGCGTAGATTTCTTGAGCTAGTTTGACATCAAAAGTGATATTTGCTGATAGCTTGTCTGGGTAAATCTGAGCAAACCATGAGAAAGCTCCTTCAAAGGCTGGATCTCCAGTTCCCAAAAGAACAATCTGGACATCTTCTTGCAAGATATGGTGCAGACTTTCTACCACCACATCAAAACCTTTTTGACGTGTCAAACGAGAAACAATTCCCACCAGTGGAACGTCAGCTCTAACTGGCAAGCCAACTCTTTCTTGTAATTTTGCCTTGTTTTGGGCTTTCCCAGACAAATCTTCCTGATTAAAATGATAGTCTAAAAGGACATCCGTCTGAGGATTATACAGATCAGCATCAATCCCGTTCACGATACCAGACACCTTGCCAGATTCCATTCGAAGAATCTGATCCAAGTTACATCCGAACTGACTGGTCATAATTTCATGAGCATAGCTAGGTGAAACGGTTGAAACACGGTCAGCATAAAGAATACCAGCCTTCATCCAGTTCAGACAGTTGTTCCAGCGAAGGGTACCATCAGCATAACGTTCAAAGCCGACTCCAAACAAATCCCATAACATTCCTTCTGAAAATTGTCCTTGAAATTCCAAATTATGAATGGTTAAAACAGTTTTTATTCCTTGATAGGCTTGAATCCAACGGTATTTTTCCTTTAACAAGAAAGGAATCATAGCTGTATGGTAGTCATGAACATGGAGAAGGTCAGGAATGAAGTCAATCCTTTCCATAGCCTCAATGGCAGCCAGTTGGAAGAAAGCGAAACGTTCCCCATCATCAAAATCACCGTAAACATGACCACGGAAGAAATAATATTGGCTGTCAATAAAGTAGAAGGTTACACCGTTTAAGACGGTTTTCTTAATCCCACAATACTGTCTGCGCCAACCAACACTCACCTCAAAATGAAGCACATCTTCAATCTGATTTCCAAATTTAGACTCTACCATGTCATAGTAGGGTAAAATCACTGCAACTTCATGTCCCGCTTTTACCAGTGATTTAGGAAGAGCGCCAATGACGTCTCCCAGACCACCTGTTTTTGAAAAGGGTGCACCCTCTGCTGCTACAAATAAAATTTTCATGAATGAATATCCTCTGTTACTTTGCTACCTTTCTTAACGACAACTGGATGTTCTGCAGTTCCTCGAATCACAACACCAGGCTCAACTTCAACACCCTTGTCCAAGATAGCATATTCGATCTGAGCACCTTCTCCAATAACAACACGAGGGAAGAGTAGGCTATCTTTAACCAAGCTATCCTTATGGACATGAATATTACGTGATAGAACAGAATTAGCCACTTGACCTTCAATGATACTACCAGACGCAAACTGAGAAGTGCTTACTTTAGATGTATTAGCATAATAAGTTGGTTCTTCGTTTTTGACCTTTGTATAAATCTTTTGATTTGGTGAGAAGAGAGAATAGAATTTCTGTGATTCAAGCATATCTTTATTAGCTTGGTAATAAGACTCTACAGAATGAATATTTGCAAGGTAGCCTGTATACTCGTAGGCGAAAGCTCCCTCTTTTGCAGCCAAATCCCGTAAAACATAACGCAACTTCTCTGGATGTTCTTTTTTAGCTTCTTCTTCCAAGCGTTCAATCAACCAAGGTGTATCAACGACAAAGATATCTGTAGACATATTGAACGTTTCAGCTGCTGACTTGCTATCAAAGAGTTTATGAGAACGAACATGGTCTGTTTCATCCACTTCTAAGATTGCATTTACTTCTGAAATATCTTTCTTAGCTAGTTTTTTATAAACTACAGTGATAGGCCCTTTTGTTGTACTATGTAGGTGGAAAACTTGGTTCAAATCAATGTTAATCAAAACATCACAGTTGAGTGAAACTGTTTGGTTTGACCCAGAACGTTTCAAATAAGTGAGAAGCTGCTGGTAGTACTCTTTTCCAACTGTGCTACTTTCTACACGGGTATTGTAAATTCCTAGATAGTAATGGCTAAGAAGGGTTGATAAGCCCCACTCGCGTCCTGAACGAATATGGTCAAAGACTGAGCTGATATTATCCTGCTGGAAAATACCAAAGACACTACGAACACCTGCATTAGCAAGACTAGAAAGCGGGAAGTCAATCAAACGATATTTCCCACCAAATGGCAAACTTGCTACTGGACGGTGGTCCGTCAATGTCGACATATCATGAAAACCAACTGTATTTCCTAAAATGGCAGAATATTTATCAATCTTCATCTGTTGCTACCCCCACTACTTCATTATATCCTACAACTTGTACTTCATCTGTTCCATCAATTTCGACACCGTCAGAAATAATCGCACCTTCACCAATAATGGCACGTTTAATCTTAGCTCCTTGACCAATGATAGCTCCACTCATGATAACTGAATCAACAACTTCCGCTCCTTCGCGAACTTGCGCGCCTGTTGAAAGGATAGAATGTTTAACAGTTCCATCAACGAAACATCCGTCTACAACTAATGAGTCTTCCACATCAGCATTTGCACCGAGGAAGTTTGGTGGTGAAATCAAGTTTCTTGAGTAAATCTTCCATTGACGGTTACGGCTATCCAAGGCATTTTCTGGAGAAATGTACTCCATGTTCGCTTCCCAAAGTGACTCAATCGTACCGACGTCTTTCCAATAACCACTAAATTCGTAAGCATAAACACTTTCACCTGACTCAAGGTAATTTGGAATGACATTTTTACCAAAGTCTGACATATCTACATTGCTCTTTTCAGCAGCGACTAACATATTACGAAGGCGTTGCCAATCAAAAATGTAGATTCCCATAGAAGCTTTTGTAGATTTAGGTTGAGCTGGTTTTTCTTCAAATTCAACAATACGATTGTTGGCATCAGTATTCATGATACCAAAACGGCTTGCTTCTTTAAGAGGGACGTCTAAAACTGCTACTGTCAAGCTGGCATTATTATCCTTATGAGACTGGAGCATATCATCATAGTCCATTTTGTAGATGTGATCCCCAGACAAAATCAAGACATACTCAGGATTGACACTGTCGATATAGTCGATATTTTGGTAAATAGCGTGACTAGTCCCCTCAAACCAACGATTTCCTTCACTGGCAGAATAAGGTTGGAGAATAGAAACACCAGAATTAATACCATCTAGTCCCCAGCTTGAACCATTCCCAATATGATTGTTGAGAGCAAGTGGCTGGTACTGTGTAATGACTCCAACATTGTGAATCCCTGAGTTGGCACAGTTTGAAAGGGCAAAGTCAATGATACGGTAGCGCCCACCAAATTGCACAGCTGGTTTTGCGATGCTTTGAGTGAGTTTACCGAGACGAGTTCCTTGCCCACCAGCAAGAATCAAAGCTAACATTTCATTCTTCATTTTCTACTCCTTTTTGGTTTTTACTTGTGACGGTTTTTGCAGATTTCAAGCGACGTTTGATTTTCCAGACACTAGCCCCCATAGCCGGTAGGGTAAAGGTTAAGGTCTGCTCATAATCTTTCCATAGTCCTTCTTGCGTTTGAACAGTTTGATTATGTTCTTTCCAAACGCCTCCCCACTCTTCTAACTCAGTATTCCAGACTTCTTCATAAATCCCTGCAACAGGCAGACCGATTGTAAAATCTTTTCGTTCAACAGGTGCCATATTAAAGACGCAGACTAGCATGTCGCCCTTCTTACCCTTACGGATGAAGGAAAGAACACTCTGGTCTCGATTATCCGCATCAATGATTTCAATACCATCATAGCTGGTATCAATTTCCCACAAACAGCGGTTGTCTTTGTAAAACTGGTTTAGCTGAGAAGTGAAATACTTCATCTTAGCATTCATTGGGTCTTCTAGGTTAGACCATTCCAACTGTTCTTCAGATTTCCATTCTAGGAATTGACCATATTCGCTACCCATGAAGAGCAATTTCTTACCAGGGTGACAAATTTGGTAAGTGTAGAGATTGCGCAAACCTGCAAATTGATTGTAACGATCTCCCCACATCTTATGCATCATACTCTTCTTGCCATGAACCACTTCATCGTGCGAGAATGGTAAGAGATAGTTTTCATTGAAAACATACATAAAGCTGAAAGTCACCAAATTAAAGTCATACTTACGGTAAATTGGGTCTTCTTCGTAGAAACGGAGGATATCATTCATCCAGCCCATATTCCATTTGTAGTCAAATCCTAGACCACCAAGCTCTTTCATTCCCGTAATCTTGGTTGCAGACGAACTTTCTTCTGCAATCATCATCACATCTGGATATTCTAACTTAATAATGTCATTCAAGCGTTGAAGGAAATAATAACCTTCATAGTTGAGATTTCCCCCATCTTTGTTAGGTGTCCATGGAGCATCATCATAGTCCAAATAGAGCATGTTGCTAACAGCATCCACACGAATACCATCCAAATGATAGACATCGATCCAATGCTTAATACAAGAAATCAAGAAGGACTGGACTTCATTTTTTCCAAGGTCAAAATTGAGAGCGCCCCAACCATAGTTATGAGCCTTATTATGGTCTTGGTACTCAAAAGTCGGTGTCCCATCATAATAGGCTAAGGCATCATCATTGATGGTAAAGTGACCTGGTACCCAGTCTACGATAACCCCAATATTATGGATATGACACTCCTCGACAAAATCTTGAAACTCCTCTGGTCTACCATAAGCATGCTCTAAAGCGAAGTAACCCATAAGCTGATAACCCCAACTCAACCCCAAAGGGTGGGACATCAAGGGCATAAACTCAATATGAGTATAGTTCATTTCAACGAGATAAGGAATGAGTTCATCCTTGAGCTGGGCAAAACTATAAGGACTACCATCAGGATTTCTTTTCCATGAGCCAGCGTGAACTTCATAGATATTGACAGGACGTTCAGCAAAGCCCCAACGTTTTCTTCGTGCCAGCCAAAGTCCATCCCTCCATTTCTTCTCAGGAAGCTCTGTTACGATTGCCCCTGTTCCTGGACGCGCCTCATATCTGACAGCAAAAGGGTCAATCTTCATCAGTTGATGACCATTTTGACGTGTGACATGATATTTGTAAATATGCCCTTCTTGAGCCATATTGGTAAAGACTTCCCAGACCCCAAAGTCATTTCTTACCATTGGAATCTGACCCTCAATCCAGTTGGTAAAATCCCCCACCAAGTGGACAGCCTGAGCATTAGGTGCCCAAACACGGAAAGTATAGCCATACTCTCCATTCACTTGCTCTTTATGTGCTCCTAGATAATGCTGAAGGTGAAAATTCTCTCCTGTCATAAAGGTGCGCAAAGCTTCTCTTTTATCCATAATACCCCCTCTTTTCTGTAAGCGTTTTCTATGTTTTTATTATACTACCTTTTTAGAGAAGATTCAAGTAAATTACTATACTTATTTAAAATTATTTTGAAAATCTACAAAAAGTTCACTTTCTCGTTCAATTGTAAAGCAATATTTTTTCAAAAAAATGTGAAAACGCCTTTCTTTTCTCTACTATAATACCAAAAAGTTCGGATTTTTTCTATGATTATTATTGTTTTATAGCAAAAAAATAAAACCAGGAAAACAATTTCCTGATTTTACACATTTGATGAAAATATTTATCAACTTTTCTATACAAGTGAGTTGTTAGCTAAGCTCTTTCTATTCGTTCACTTCCAATAATGTGTTAGAATAGCGAGATAGATGGTCTTTATAAAACACTCAAGACGGCTAGACTAATATCATCTAAAACATTATCTTCTTTTGAACGACTATTGGTTACCAACATGGCTAAATTTCCTGCATTCTCAAACTGATAGGGTTCGGATTTAGCATTCACAACAACCAAGAGGTGTTCTTTCCCATGAACTTCATAGATAAGGCAGCCGCTATGTTCAATCGCAGAATGCACAAAGACATGATGGTAAATTTCATCATAGCTAGAGTAAGAAAAGGCACCAGTTTTTGTCTTCAATCGGATGACTTGACGGATAAACTCAATACTATCTTGACGCTCATTGATCAAATCCCAGTTGACTTGGTTCACACTGTCAGGAGCATTATAGCTATTCATCGCACGCTCTCTATCATCATGGGTCAACTCACCATTCTCACCAGTCGCAACCAGTTTGGTACGACCAAATTCTTGACCGATTTCCATAAAGGCCATTCCTTGCATGAGCAGATTCATGGCTGTGGCTGTCTCAACCTTGCGCATGATTTGTTCTGAACTTTGGTCTGGATGAAGAGTTGCCAATAAATCGTGAAGATTGTAATTGTCATGGGCTTCTACATAGTTAAGCACCTGATTTGGATGTGTATAGGTTCCTAATTCACGACTTCCTAGGATTGCTTTAGCTAGAATTGGCTCTGTCGCAGCACCACTGACAAAACCTGATTTAATTGCACCGTAAACTTCTCCACCTTTGACAGCATCACGCTGATTGTCATTAAAGAAACCAATGTTTGGCATTTCGTAGGCGTTGTCTTTCTTAGCCTTATCATAAGGGGCAAGACCTGTTCCCATATCCCAACCTTCTCCATAGAGGATAATGTTAGGGTCAATTTCATCCAAACTCTGACGAATCATCTGCATGGTCTTGACATCATGAATCCCCATCAAGTCAAAACGGAATCCGTCAATATTGTATTCCTGCACCCAGTATAGAAGAGAATCAATCATATACTTGCGAAACATTTCGTGTTCACTGGCTGTTTCATTTCCAACACCCGTTCCATTCTGGAAGGTACCGTCTGGATTCATACGATAATAGTAATCAGGGACAGTTGTTTGGAAAGGTGCATCAACAACTGAAAAGGTATGGTTATAGACCACATCCATAATGACACCAATACCCGCATCGTGGTAAGCTTGAACCATGGTCTTCAAATCACGAATGACCTGAGCTGGATCATCTGGATTAGTTGAAAAACTAGTTTCTGGTGCGTTATAGTTTTGTGGATCATAACCCCAGTTGTAGGTTACATTCCCGTCCTCATCGTATTCTTTGTGACGGTCTGCAATTGGTTGCAACTGAACATAATTGTAGCCCAACTTCTTGATATGATCAAAAGCAGTTGACTGACCGTACTGGTTAACCGTTCCAGTCTGAGCAGCACCCAAGAACGTTCCTCGAAGATGTTCATCCACACCTGAGGTCGGTGATTGGGTCAAATCACGAATATGCATTTCACAAATAACTGCCTTACATGGATTTTCCAAACGCCAAGCAGCATCAGAACCATGCTTGACCTCGAAATTTTCGACTTGTTTTTCTGCATGGCTCAGAATAGCAGAACGTTTGCCATCAGGGCTGGTCGCTATTGTATAAGGATCACGTGTCAGTGTTTCGTGATGAGGGAATTGGACTTGATACTGATAAGCCTTACCAGTCAAATCTTCCTCAACATCCAAACTCCAGACACCAATAGTATTGTCCTTATGGTTATAAGAGTAGCGATTGCCTCTCTCCATATCAAAAGTCTTCCAAACAGGTGCATCATTAGTAGCTGATTCATAAACCACAACCTGTACTGCTGTCGCTGTTGGTGACCAGAGGGAAAAATGAGCCTGATTGTCCTCTACATGGCAACCCAATTCCCCTTGGTAACCCCAATGATGGTCAAAACTAGCGCTGTTAATGGCCTTATCAAAGGCAAAAGGATTTTGATTTTTATAGAAAGGACTGGCAATAGCAGGATTTTCAGAGTAATAAATCCGATCATCGCCTTCCAAAATCCAGACCTCTGTTAAGAGGGGATAGTGATTAAAACGGATAGCATATTCTTTACTGATTTGGCCGGTATGAACCACAAAATTCAAGCTTTCTAAGGGATGAACACTTGGGTGTTCAAAGCTAAATAAGGCACCAAAATAATCTTCTTGGTAAGTTAGTAAATCAATTCGTTGATCCTGGCTTTTTACAAAAGAGCAAGTGTCATATTCACCATTCTTGCGATGGTAATGAATGCGCATAGGGTAGGTATACATTTTTATTTTTCCTTTTTATTTTATTTCTGTTTCACTAATAAATTCTTGACCGATTTTGTCCCGATTAACAAATATTGTCATTCTATCTAAACTCTATTTTTAAAAGATCATTACAAACTTTCTAGCCATGCCTCGTCTCTAACCTCAATACCAAGTTCTTGTGCCTTTTGAAGTTTACTTCCAGCATCTGCTCCTGCCACGACGAGGTCGGTCTTTTTAGACACACTGCCTGTTACCTTGGCACCCAGACTTTCGAGTTTACTTTTGGCTTCTGAGCGCTTGAGACGTTCCAATTTTCCAGTCAATACCACGGTCAAACCTGACAAGGCTGCATCCGCTACTACTGTCTGACCTTTATAGTCCAGATTGACCCCAGCTTCTTTTAATTCTCTGAGAAGAATTTCAGAGCCTTCTGTAGCAAAGTAAGTCTGAAGACTCTTGGCAATCACACCACCCAGGCTTTCAATACTAGCCACTTCCTCTGGATCTGCCTGAGCCAGATTTTCGATTGAGAGAAAATGTTGAAGTAAAAGCTGACTGGCCTTACTGCCGACATGACGAATTCCCAAACCAAACAAGAGTTTCTCGGCTGAATTTTCCTTAGATGCTTGGATAGCCTGATATAGTTTAGAAGCGGACTTTTCCTTGACCCCCTCTAAAAGGAGAAAATCTTCTTCTTTCAAACGGTAAATATCTGCCACATCCTTGACTAGATCTGCAGCAAATAATTTCTCAACTACTGATGGTCCAAGGCCTGTAATATTCATGGCATCTCGAGAGGCAAAGTGGATCAAACCTTCCATGATTTGAGCAGGGCAACGCGGATTGATACAACGGAGAGCCACTTCATCTTCAAAGTGCAACAAGTCAGAGTTACAACTTGGACAGTTTGTAGGAATATCTAGTTTCTCTTCAGAAACCCGTTTGGACTCTACCACACGTAAAACGGCAGGGATGATGTCCCCGGCCTTATAGACGATGACCGTGTCGTCTTTGCGAATATCTTTTTCAGCAATATAATCCACATTGTGCAGGGTCGCACGGCTAACAGTTGTACCAGCAAGCTGAACAGGTGTCAGATTTGCAGTTGGGGTTACAACACCGGTACGACCAACTGTCCAATCAACTGATAAGAGTTGAGCTTCTTTTTCTTCAGCAGGAAACTTGTAGGCTACTGCCCACTTTGGAGCCTTGACGGTAAAACCAAGTTCTTCTTGGCTTGCTAAGTCATTGACCTTGATTACAACTCCATCAATATCATAAGGCAGATTTTCCCGTTCCTCTCCTACTTCTTGGATAAAATTCCAAATCTCATCCATGCTTTCAGCCAGAATTCGTTTAGAATTGACTACAAAACCAAGTTGTTCTAGGTGCTTCAAAACCTTTTCTTGGCTGTCACGAGTTGACGGGCTGGCTTCTTGATAGAGAAACGTTGCAAGATTGCGCTTGGCAACTACTGCTGTATCCAGCTGACGTAGTGTGCCTGCCGCCGCATTACGGGGATTGGCAAATTCAGGCTCTCCATTTTCTTGGCGAGCTTGATTAACCTGGTCAAAAGAAGCGCGTGGCATATAACATTCCCCACGAACTGTGATATCTAGTTCTTCTGGCAAAGTTAAAGGAATGTCTTTAACACGCTTAAGATTTTCTGTGATGTTCTCCCCAACAGAACCGTCTCCACGTGTTGCACCTGCAACTAAAATCCCCTTTTCATACGTCAGCGAGATAGATAAGCCATCGATTTTCAGCTCACAAATATAGGTTGGATGAGCCACTTCCTTACGAACACGCGCATCAAAAGCTTCAAGCTCCTCACGTGAAAAAGCATCCTGCAAACTATAAAGAGGATACTGATGACTGTATTTTTCAAAACCATCTAAAACCTTACCACCAACACGATGGGTCGGACTGTCTGCTAATACTTGATCTGGATAGGCAGTTTCTAACTCAACCAACTCTCGGTAAAGACGGTCATACTCACTGTCTGAAACCGATGGATTATCGCTGGTATAGTACTCAGTCGCATAGCGATTGAGCAAGGCGACTAACTCATTCATTCTTTTATTCATAAGACCATTTTACCATAAACTAAGCCCTCCTCACAAACGAGAAGGGCGGAAAAAATACTTAGTTTGAAATTATTTTTGAAACTCAAGCAGCCTTATATCAATTTTTCAAAATGAGTTCGAACATAAATAAACGATATACAAGACAAGATGATAACACCACTTCCAATTATCAGGAAAGAAGAGAGATGTACACTTGGCAAGAATGTCATAAATCCTTTTGCAATAGGCATAAATAGAATAGCTAAGGTAAAAATTGTACTCAGTACTCTCCCAAGAAATTCGCTCTCAACCTTGGTTTGTACTTGAGTAAAAAAGTGAATATTAAAAATCGTCATAAACAATTCACAAACTAAATTTCCAGAAAAGGAAAGAAAAGTTGGCAGTGGTAATCCCATCATAAAAACTCCGACACCTGTCAAAGCCAGTAAAATCAAAAGATTATAAACATTAGCTTTAATTTTACTAGCTAGAAGAGCCCCAATGATGGAACCAATAGCCCCCATAGTTAAAATACTTGCATAGACTCCTTCTGACCCGTAAAGCTGATTCGAAAAGGGGAGGAGAAATTCAAAAGCTGCAAAAAAGAAATTAACGCTGGAAGCTACCAGCAAAAGGAAGAAAATTTCTTGCTGATGCCAGATATAGTGTAACCCATTCTTGATATCTACAAACATATCTCTCCCAGTAAAAGCCTTTTTCTCTTGAACTCCTGCTTCCTCTTTTGGAAGGAGAGCCACTAGAATAAAAGCAATGAAAAAAGTCAGCGAGTCTAGCAGTAGCGTCATATGGAGACTTGCAAACTGTAAAACAAGGAAGGAAAGAACAGGAGAGCTAACACCTACAACCTGCAAAATCAGCTCTAGGCGAGAATTATAGATCACAATCTCATCTTTCTCCACCACTTCAGTTATGATAGCTTTATTGGCTGTACGAGAAAAGGCAAAGGCAATCGACTGCACAATATTAGCAAAAATCAAAGCGCCAATCATCCAGCTGTCATTCCTTATGAAAGAAATAGCCAGACAAAGAATCCCACAAACAAGGTCTGTCACCATTAAAATCTTACGACGAGAAAAACGGTCTGAAATCACTCCGCCAAAGGGATTGATCAGAATAGATGTGACGAGTTCAGAAATCTGATACATTCCTAAAACTGTCTGTCCGATAGTCCCCATGGAAGCCAACCAGACACTATTTCCATAATCATAGAGCATATTCCCTATCTTGTTAACAGCTCCGCGACTAATCAACTGTACGGCATAGCGATTCATATAAAAACTCCTCTCAAATTTTGAAACTATTGTATCAAAACTGAAAGGAGCTTTTTTCTTTTTCCCTTATTTGGGAAAATTAATTTTTGATAAATTTTTCGTAGTGTTCCTGATAGTAGGCTACTTGCTCTGGAAGACCTAGCACGTCAAAAATATGCATGGCCTCTTGCATTTGGCTACAACCTTCTTTACACTTTCCTTTTTGATATAAGGCAAAACCTTTTAAATAATGGAAAACATTACGCTCATAAAGCTTAATACCTTTACCAATAATCTTCTCTGTATAAGTCTCAAAATAGCTTGCATTGTCAAAAGAAAGATGCTCTAAACAATGCTGGTAACAATTGAGGGCCAAAATCAACACTAATCTCTTATGGCGACCAATCTCTTGGTAAAATTCCTCCCTCTCCATAACTTCTCTACCAATCCGAGTGACATAGTCCACATCGTAGAAACTATAGAGGTTCCCGAAAAGAATCAATTCATACATGGTCCATTCTTCTGTTTTGAAGAGATAATCTGCTACCTTATCCAAATCATCCTGCTTCATCTCATAAGTCGAATCTCTTTGACAAATCAAACCTTGTAGCAAAATCCAGTTCAACTCAAAATAAAGGGGATTCGTCGAACTCTTAGCCTTTTCAAGTTGTTCTCTTTGAAGCTTTTGAAAACCTGCAATATCATTTGAGTAGTAAAGAGGTATAATTTGTGCCATCATAGAAACATGTTCATGATTATGAAAATCCCTTGCCTTATCCATGAAATTTTCGATTGTGACATGAATGTTGTCCAAAATCTCAAAGAAACGTGAGACTGCTAAGTCAGACTCCCCAAGCTCAAAGCGAGATAACTGAGAGGTAGAGCAGGACTCGCCTGCCGCCTCCTTTAAAGAATAATTTCCACTTGTCCGAAATTCACGAAATACTTTTCCAAGATGTTCCATCTTTACACCTGCTCTGATAATTCTTCCCACTCAAGCATAGCTTCTTCCTGACGGTGGCTGATTTTGTCCAGTTCAGCCTGCAATTCCATCAGTTTGCTGGCATCGTTTGTTTCTAACATTTTTTCAGAAATGGCTTGACTTTGACTTTCTAGCTCTTCAATTTCAGCTTCTAGACTTTCTATTTGTCGCATGAGCTTACGAACTTCTTTTTGACTTTCTTTCTGAGCTTGATAGTCATTAACTGGGCTTGCTTCTTTTGCTTGATTACTGGTTGAAGCTTCCTCAGTTTGAATCATTTCTACTTCTGATTTCTTCTCAACATAGTAATCGTAATCTCCAAGATAGAGAGTTGATCCATTCTCGGACAATTCCAGTACATGAGTTGCTACACGATTGATAAAGTAACGGTCATGGCTGACGAATAGAAGAGTTCCATCAAAGTCAATCAAGGCATTTTCTAGCACTTCCTTGCTATCAATATCCAAGTGGTTGGTCGGCTCGTCCAGAATCAAGAAGTTGTTGTTTTCCATAGACAATTTAGCCAAAAGCAAACGAGCTTTCTCTCCACCAGACAGCATGCCGACTGATTTTTTAACATCATCTCCTGAGAAAAGGAAGGCACCTAGACGGTTACGGATTTCAACTTCCGGTGTCAATTTGAAATCATTCCAGAGTTCATCTAGGACCGTATTACTTGGTGTTAGCTTGCTTTGAGTTTGGTCATAGTAACCAACCTCAACATTAGCGCCAAAGCGCTTTTCTCCCTTGATAAAGGGAATCTGGTCCACAATAGATTTGATAAAGGTTGACTTGCCAATACCATTGGGACCAACGATAGCGACAGCATTCATTTTACGAAGGTCTAGGTTGATAGGCTCTGACAATATTTCCCCATCATAGCCAATAGCTGCATTTTCAACAGTTAATACAACATTACCAGACGTTTTTTCAGACTGGAAGGTCATGTTGGCTGATTTCTTGCCAGCTTCAGGCTTGTCCAAACGCTCCATTTTTTCCAGTTGTTTGCGGCGAGATTGGGCACGTTTGGTCGTCGAAGCACGGACTAGATTACGATTGACAAAGTCTTCCAGAGCAGCGATCTCCTTCTGCTGCTTTTCATAGTTTTTTGCCTCAGTAGCTAGCTTTTGCTCTTTCAACTCGACAAAACGAGAGTAATTACCCACATAGCGATCCAAAGAATGCTTGGTCAAATCTAGCGTAATTGTCGCAACCTTATCCAAGAAATAACGGTCGTGGCTGACGATAATAAGGGCACCACTATAGTTTACCAAGTAATTCTCTAGCCAGGCAATGGTTTCAATATCCAAGTGGTTGGTTGGTTCGTCCAATACCAAAAGATTGGGCTTTTCAAGTAGCATTTTGGCTAGAGCCAGACGGGTGTTTTGACCACCAGAAAGCTCAGCAATTTTCATCTGCCACATAGATTCGTCAAACTTGAATCCATTTAAAATCGCTCGTATATCAGCTTCATAGGTAAAGCCACCTGCTTGGCGAAAATTTTCAGATAAGCGGTCGTAATCTGACATCAGTTTATCCAAATCAGCACCAGACTTTTCTCCCATCTCCAACTCCATCTGACGCAGTTGTTTCTCAGTCCGACGCAAATCATCAAAGACATGAAGCATTTCATCGTAGATAGTGTTTTCAGATTCAAAACGGCTATCTTGGGCTAGGTAAGATAGAGAAATATCTTTTTTCTTATTGATTTCTCCACTAGTTGGCTCCTCTTCTCCAACCAAAATCTTCAAAAGAGTAGACTTACCTGCACCATTTTTCCCAACGAGGGCAATTCGGTCTCGTTCATCAACCTGCAGGTTGATATTATCAAAAAGAACCTCTCCTGCAAAAGAACGTTCAATTTTATTAGCTTGTAAAATAATCATACAAGTAGTATAGCATGTTTCCCTAAGGCATTCAAGATAATCGTAAGTCTTTTAGTACAATTTTTGTAACATAAAATAAATTATGTATATTTCATGTTATATTCCTTCGCTATCTTGTTGGATTTTCTAACCAGCTAATCTTGCTTCAAATAGTTATCGCACAATTCTATTATTTAATTCTTTTCATTATATACATACGTATAGCGGATTGAAATAAGATGAGAACAAATCGATTGAGGAAGTAAAATTAATTTCTATAAATGTTTTAGAAATTGTTTCGTACTATTTTAGATTCAACTACTATATATACAATATTTTCGGAGCATTCAACTTTTTAATTCTATTTATTACTAGATTTCATAATTAAAAAGCCTACTGACCAAGCTAGAAAGCTTGATACAATAGGCTTTTTAAAGACTGATTATTTAACAGCGTCTTTAAGAGCTTTACCAGCTTTGAATGCTGGAACTTTAGAAGCTGCAATTGTCATTTCTTTACCAGTTTGTGGGTTGCGACCTTTACGTTCTGCACGCTCACGAACTTCAAAGTTACCAAAACCGATCAATTGAACTTTTTCACCAGCTGCAAGATAGTCAGCTACCGCTGCAAATACAGCTTCAACTGCTGCTGCTGAGTCTTTCTTAGTCAATTCTGTAGCTTCTGCTACTTTAGCGATCAAATCTTGTTTGTTTGCCATGTTAACGATTCCTCCAAATAATTTCTAATTAACAAATATAATCATATCCTAAAATCCCTTTTAGGTCAAGTTAAAAACGCTATTTCTTCCCATTTTCTTTATTTTTTTAGGAGTGGTAACGTACCAAAATAGCCCAAGCATTCTCACCTGTGTGCGTTTGAATAATGGAACCCGTTTCCAAAACAGAAATTGGCTTTTCAACATAAGCTTGTAAGCTTTCTTTCATCTCTTTTGCCCAATCATCACTACCAGAATATGAAATTCCAATCTCTGCTACAGAACGTTCAGAAAGCGATGTTATCAACTCATCTAACCATTTTTTAAAAGTTTTAGCTCCACGACCTTTAACCATTGGCTGCAATTCATGGTCTTTCATTTGCATGACAACACGGATATTGAGAAGTGAGCTCAACAATCCAGTTACACGGCCAATTCGTCCACCTTTGACAAGATTTTCCAAAGTTGAAACGCCAATATAAAGTTCTGTGTTGTTTTTAACCTCTTCTACATGAGATAAAATTGTCTCCATATCTTTGCCTTCTTGTGCTAATTTAGCAGCTTCGACAACTTGGAATTTCAAGGCTTGGTCAGTGAAGGAACTATCGATAACTGTCACATCGGCAGTAGATAAACTAGCACCTTGGCGCGCTGCTTCTACAGTCCCCGAAAGAGCATGGGACATATGAATAGCAAGAATTTGGCTACCATCCTTGCATAGGTCTTCAAAAACTTCAGCGAAGACACCTACAGGCGGCTGGCTTGTTTTTGGAAGATTCTTAGCTTCTTGCATCAAGTGAAGAAATTTACCTTCTTCTTTCAAATCAGCATCAGAATAAACAACATTATCAATCATTACAGATAATGGAACAATTGTAATATCTAATTGTTTTACGAGTTCTGGTTCAATAGTAACAGATGAATCGGTTACAATCTTAATTTTTGTCATAGTATCAATCTTTCTATTTTAGGATTCAGATTGGTTTTCTTACTTTTAATTATATCAAAAAAAGATTAAAAATCCTAATGGAGTCACTCAAATTTTCCGTAAAAATTTGATATAATCAACTTATAAGAAAAGAGGTGTCCTATGATTAAAAAAATTTACCCCATTTTTACCATTTTACTAGGTGCTGCTATTTATGCTTTTGGCCTGACTTATTTTGTAGTTCCTCATCATCTCTTTGAAGGAGGGGCGACAGGTATTACCCTCATCACCTTTTATCTTTTTAAAATCCCTGTTTCTCTCATGAACCTGCTGATTAACATTCCCCTTTTCATCCTAGCTTGGAAAATCTTTGGAGCAAAGTCCCTCTATTCTAGTTTACTAGGAACCTTAGCCTTGTCCGCCTGGTTGGCCTTTTTTGAACGTATTCCCCTTCATATTGACCTTCAAGGTGATTTACTAATCACAGCCCTTATAGCGGGAATTCTATTGGGAATTGGCCTTGGAATTATTTTTAATGCTGGAGGTACAACTGGCGGAACTGATATTCTAGCTCGTATTCTCAATAAATACACTCATATATCCATGGGAAAACTGCTCTTTATCTTAGATTTTTGTATTCTCATGCTCATTCTCCTTATCTTCAAGGATTTGAGATTGGTTTCCTACACACTCTTATTTGATTTTATTGTTTCTCGTGTCATTGATTTGATTGGTGAAGGAGGATATGCTGGCAAAGGCTTCATGATTATTACAAAACGTCCTGACCACCTTGCTAAGGCAATCAATGATGACCTAGGAAGAGGTGTTACTTTCATCTCAGGTCAAGGCTACTATAGTCAAAAAGATTTGAAGATTATCTACTGTATTGTCGGCAGAAATGAGATTGTGAAAATGAAGGAAATGATTCATCGAATCGATCCGCAAGCCTTTATAACCATTACAGAAGCCCATGAAATCCTTGGAGAAGGATTTACCTTTGAAAAAGAATAAAAAGAGGTAATGTCGTGACATCAAAAGTTAGACTACATCATCTATCTTTTGGGTTACAGACAACCTCTTTTCTTTACTCAAACTCTTAAGACCAATTCCTAGCGACTTCTTCATCAGCCTTTAACTGATCCACTAATTGGTCAACTGAGTCAAATTTGGTCATATCTCGAATGCGATCAAGCCAATAAACCATGACGGTTTCCCCATAAATATCTTGATTAAAATCAAAAATATTGACTTCAAAACGTGCTTCTTCTCCATCAAAGGTCACATTTTTCCCGACACTAGCCATAGCACGATACTTCTGTCTTTGAATCTCAACATCAACAACATAAACGCCATCTGCTGGCATATAAGTACGGTCTAAAAGCACTAAATTAGCTGTTGGATAACCAATCGTACGACCACGAGCATTACCATGAACCACCATACCTCTGGATGGAAGCGGTGCCCCCAAAAGTTCTCCTGCTTCTTTCACATTTCCATCTAAAATAGCTTGACGGATACGAGTTGAACTAATCTTTCCTTTCTCATCTTCTACAGGTGGAACAATGATAACTTCTCCATCAAAGTAATCCTTTAAATTTTCTGCTGTTTTTTTGTCAGAACCAAATGTATAATCAAAACCTGCAACAATAATTTTGGCATTCATAGCCTTGATATAGGTTGCAAAAAATTCTTCTGCCGTGAGACTAGCGAATTGACTACTAAAATCAAGGAGATATAATTCTTCTACGCCTTCACGCTTTAATTTCCTCTCACGTTCAGCAGGGTTCAAAATATGTAAAAACAGATCAGGATGATAAGGCTCTAAAGCGATCTTTGGAGATTCATTAAAGGTCATAACGACGATAGGTAATAAATCTTTTCTCGCAGCCTTATTGGCAACACGAAATAATTCTTGATGCCCCTTGTGTATACCATCAAAATAGCCGAGAACAACGACTGAATCAGATGGTGTGCCAATATCTTTTTGGTTTTTTATAGGAATAGTAATAATCATAAAATAATTATATCATAGCGATAGCTATTTCTGGAACAGAAAATCTGAAATATCGTTTTTTTCACCTGAAGTGTACCTGTTTTCAAAAAGCACTTCACTCTATCGTTGCTTAACTATGAACTTTGCAATATTCTTCTCAAAAACTTGTAGGACATCTTCAAAAGTTTGAAAGGAGTGATTAGACTTGTTAGGTAACCATAAAGTGTCATACTATGCTTATGTATGAAAAAGCAATGCAACTAACTCCTGAGAACTTTAAATTACTAATTGGTGTCGAAAAGGTAGAATTTAGAATCGAGGTACACCTATGGCTGTAAAATTTACAAAACGAGACAACTTGGTCAAGATATTTGAAGAGTTTCCTAAACTCCCTGATTTGAAGCAAGTCACTTTCCCTGATGACAAAGAAAAAAAGCCAAAGTAGAAAAGAAAAACTAGATGACTGCTTTTCAACAACTCCCATCCAGTGTGCTTCAGATTGGAGCTATTTTTCTCTCCGTCTGTTAGCTTGGATTCTCAGACAGTTTCAGCTAAAGAATATCTTTTCCCTTATCAGAAGGAACGGCTCAAGCCATTCAGACAAGTTAAGGGACGACAAGCCAATATTTGAAACCGGATACCAGTTCTTATAGTCAATTGAAATAAAATCTGAAGAAATCGAGTAGGAAACTCAAATCAATTTTTAGCAGTGTTCTATTCCAGATTCAATCCACTATACATATTAAAAAGTATGGGTACCAAAACAAAAAAACAGGCTCTCCGAAAACTCGGAAAGCCTTATTTAATGCTACTTCGAGCTTCCTCACCTTTACAATTCAAGGCTCTGGATAAAAAGGTTCACTGGAACTTTTTATTTAGCGATTGGGTAAACAGAAACTTGTTTTTTATCGCGTCCTTTACGTTCAAAGCGTACTACGCCCTCAACTTTAGCGAACAAAGTATCGTCTCCACCACGTCCAACGTTTACACCTGGGTAGATATGTGTACCACGTTGACGGTAAAGGATTGATCCACCTGTTACAGTTTGTCCGTCAGCTGCTTTAGCTCCAAGACGTTTTGCTTGTGAATCACGTCCGTTTGATGTAGAACCTCCACCTTTTTTGTGGGCGAAAAGTTGCAAGTTGTTAAGAGTCATTTTTAACATAATGTTTTCCTCCGTGTTAGTTTTCTGTGATAACTCTGGTTTGGACGAACTCAGAAGAGTTCTCCGATAAGTTTGCCATACCTAAGAAAAATGATTCAAAGAATAACTGGGTCATTTCTCTCTGGTGTGAAGGCAGGTCTTTTGGAATCTCAACCATCAGATAGCCACCTTCATCTTCGTTTAATTCTAGGATTGGTTCATAGCCTGCAAATTTCTCAATGGAATTGATAAAGTTAATGGCAAGCGTAGAAACCGATGCACACACGACATCTAAGCCGTATTCGCCACTCTCGGCGTGTCCAGTAATTTCCGCACTCCTCAGCTCGCCATCTTCGGCTCTCTCAAAGACTGCCTGTATCATGTGTTCTCCTTAAAATTAAGCGTTAATTGCGTTGATGACAACTTTTGTATATGGTTGACGGTGACCTTGTTTACGGTGGCTACCTTTTTTAGGTTTGTACTTGTAAGTAACAACTTTCTTTTGTTTTCCTTGTTTTTCAACAGTTCCAACTACAGTAGCTCCAGCAACAAGTGGAGTTCCGACAACAGTGTTTTCACCACCAACAAGAACAACTTCGTTAAAAGTAACTTCTTGACCAGCTTCAACGTTCAATTTTTCAACGTAAACTGCTTGACCAACTTCAACTTTAACTTGTTTTCCGCCAGTTTTGATAATTGCGTATGTGCTCATTATGCACCTCCTATGATTTTTATGGGTTTCCCCGATTTTTTGTGAAGACTCGCCTAGCATCGTGGGACGAACCACTTAAACTTGAATAATCAAGCAACGATGTTCGTGCGGTTGCACAGGAACGTGCATAGTCAACTCTCTAAGTATAGCATATCTCCTATTTTCTTACAAGTAATAACACCTAAAATGAAGCTTTTTCTTTTACTTGCTAACTTCTCAAAGTA
>NZ_VMLJ01000059.1:0-1558 GCF_013276615.1 Streptococcus sp. 1621 | reverse complement strand
AGTTTGGGAATTTACCTTTCTTAAAATTCTGCCTCAACTCGATAGATAACTTGCCCCTTGTTTGAGAATTTTTGCTCGTATTCTGTCATGACATTGCCTTCAAAATCACTGGCATGTAAATCAAGCCAGACACCATTGAGCTTCATGCCATACTGAGAAAAGCTCACTAAACTGTACTCAAACAAGCCACGGTTATCCGTCTTGAAATGAATTTCTCCATTTTCAGGCAAGATGCGCTTGAAGGTATCCAAGAAGGTCTTGTAGGTCAAACGACGCTTTTCATGGCGTTTTTTCGGCCAAGGATCTGAAAAGTTCAGATACAAGCGGTCAATCTCACCGTCTTCAAAGTAGTCAGTCAAGTCAGAACCATCTACCCACAAGAGCTTAATGTTAGGCACTCCAACTTCAAGCACCTTGTCCAAAGCGTAGCTCAAAACAGACTTTTGAATATCAATCCCGATATAGTTGATGTCAGGGTTTTGCTTAGCCATACCTGAAACAAAGGCACCCTTTCCACTTCCAACTTCCACATGAATGGGATTGTCGTTTCCGAACAAGTTCCGCCATTTCCCCTTGGCTTCCAAGGGATTGAGGACCACATACTGGGGATTTGCCTCTAGTAATTCTGTCGCCCCTTTACGATTTCTAACTCTCATCTTCTCTTTCCATACTTGTCTCGGAAGTGACGCAAGCCATGAATCTCCCGATTGACATTTTCTAAATCTTGGTTCATATAATACTTGGAAATCTGGCTCAAATAAGACAATTGACCGTACCAATACAATTTATTTAATACCGTTTGATTGTACTTGTAACCGTAGTAGGTCAACCATTCCTTCCACTGATGTTCTGGAATATAATGGCAGAGCATATGGGCCACATCAAACATGCGGTCGGTCAAGCGAACCGAATCCCAATCCACCAAATAAATCAAGCCACTATCTGTCTCAATCCAATTACTATGTCGTACATCTCCATGGACAATGGTCGCATAGTCCTCTCTAAATCCTGGAATAGTCTGACGTAAATCAGCCATCACTTCACTGATAAAATGATTTTTACGCAAAGCATCTGGAGCCGTTTCCTGCCAAGACTGCAGTAAATCTACAGGTGTTTCCATGGCATAGCCCAAACGACTCAACTGCGTCATCAAAGGACGTGAGCGATGTAGGCGGGTTAAAATATTGACGATTTGCTTACGATTCATATCATAGGGGGTCAATATCTTGCCTGTCAACCATTCTTGAGCACACATATCACGCCCATCTGCCAAACGGCGACTCCATAATAATTGTGGAGCAATTTGTTCTCTAGCTAGACCAGGTAGGATTGGAGAGGTGTTCATTTTTACAAAGATACGCTTCCCATCAGGATAGCTACCCATATAAGCCTTGCCACTTTTCCCAGGTATGGGAGTCAGTGTTAGCTCATTATCACCCAAATCCATTTCTTTCCTCCGTATAAAGTTTCCTTACTATTCTACTAGTTTTTGGCCTATTCGTCAACCGCTCCACACCCGATTCTCAAAGAAAAGCCTCTGGGCTAACTTCTCAAAGTA
>NZ_VMLJ01000058.1:0-584 GCF_013276615.1 Streptococcus sp. 1621 | reverse complement strand
GTAAGTTAGACAAAGCGAAAGAGAAGTTAGTCGATAAAGCAGACAAGACAGCTCTGACGAATGCGAATAATGCCTTAGGAAGCGAAATCACAAGTGTACCAACAACAGCTGACAAGCCAGCAAGCAAAGTGACTGCCTATAACGACGCTAAGACAAAAGCAGAAGCAGCTAAGCAAGCAGCGGAAGCTGTAATAGCGGACGATAATGCGACACCAGAAGCTGTTCAAGCAGAGCTAGCGAAAGTAAACGCAGCCAAAGACGCGTTGAAGAAAGCAGAAGATGCAGTAACCGCAGCAGCTACAGAAACAGCGAAAGCTAAATTAGCAGAAGACAACGCGAAGTTAGATGAAGCCGTAAGTACAGAAGGTAAGACACCAGAAAGTATTAAAGCTTACGAAGCCGCTAAGAAAGAAGCAGAAGCCGAAGTTACAGCAGCTAAGCAAGCAGCAGAAGCCGCAAAAGCTAAAGGTGCCGATGCGACAGCAGCAGAAGTTCAAGCAGCGCAAGAAAAAGTAACCGCAGCTCAAGGTAAGTTAGACAAAGCGAAAGAGAAGTTAGTCGATAAAGCAGACAAGACAGCTCTG
>NZ_VMLJ01000057.1:0-8410 GCF_013276615.1 Streptococcus sp. 1621 | reverse complement strand
GTTTGGGAATTTACCAAAATAATTAGTTCATAATTTTCTTACTTCCTTTTTAAAGCCGATAATATATAGGTTTTGCTAGCCTCTACACCATAAATATTTGCTAATAAAAATATTGTATTATTACCCTCTTGAGGTGCAAAATTATTCAAGCTTTTAAAAAAATGCTTCTCTATTTCCGTAAGATAGCTTATTTCTTCGATTTAAGAACTGAAGATGACAGTTCTAACCTTTAGAAATCCAAGCCTTCACTAGCTCAAAAACTCCTATCTTTCTTCCTCAAAAAATCATCTGATAGATAGCTATTCCTTATATCCTTCAAATTCATCACTCATTTGGATATTGAGGTGCTAGCCTAAAACCAAACACCCGATTCTCTAAACCATCCTTAATAAAGATGACAAGACAGATAAGCTCAGTCAGTTGCTCATATATCCTTTTAATATGATATATTTGTCAGCAAAAAGAAAGCAAATCACATCTTAAAGACCGTGTGAGTTTACTTTTCAAAATAGACGGGAAATCAAAATGAAGGATGGAAATCTGAGCCAAACATCATAAGTGCTATAATGAACAGAAGTAAGAATTGCACGATAAGTTTCCTAAAACCATAGGAATCGCCCCCTTTCTTCATCTTCATTATAGCACCTATACATCAGTTGTGCAAATAATATGATATTTTTTTATTAGCCCTCAGACAAGCATATTATAAAGCGTTTCATTCCCATTTAAGTTAATATAAGCCGGATCAAAACCTTCCATTCGACGAATCAATCCTGCATAATCATGCTTATCTGCCAAAGCGATCCCAATCAATACAGGCCCTGTTCCCTTGCTAGCTCGTTTGATATACTCAAAACGTGTGATATCATCATTTGGTCCCAGGATATCATTTACAAACTCACGCAGAGCACCTGGACGCTGTGGAAAATTGACCACAAAGTAATGCTTGATACCATCATAAATCAAGGCACGTTCTTCCATTTCTGGCATACGGTTGATATCATTATTTCCTCCAGAAATGATACAACAAATGGTTTTCCCCTTGATATATTCAGCTAAAACTTCTAAAGAAGCGATACTAGCCGCTCCAGCAGGTTCTGCAACAATCCCTTGCTTGGAGTAGAGGTCAATCAAGGTTTCAGAAATCAATCCCTCATCAACACCTACTAAGGTTTGAACATGTTGACGGGTTGCTTCATAGGTCAACTGTCCTACCTTTTGCACAGCAATCCCATCCGCAAATTTGTCAATTTCCTTGAGCTTAACAGGTCCACCAGCTTCAAAGGCAGCCTTCATAGAACGCGCTCCATTCGCCTCTACTCCGATAACCTCAATCTCTGGACTTGTTTCCTTAATATAAGTAGAAACCCCAGCAATGAGACCACCACCTCCAACAGGAACTAAGACAGCATCAAAATCAATCGATTCTTTTCGAGCTTCTTCTAAAATCTCATAAGCAACAGTCCCTTGACCTGCTTGGACATGAGCATCATCAAAGGGATCAATAAAGGTACGATTTTCAGAGACTGTAAATTCTTGAGCTGCTTTAGCTGAGGCATCAAAGGTATCTCCAACTAGTTTAATGGTCACGAAATCCCCACCAAAAAAGCGAACCTGCCCAATTTTTTGTTGCGGAGTAGTAATGGGCATAAAAATAGTAGCAGGAATTTTCATCTCATTACAAGTATAGGCAACTCCCTGCGCATGATTTCCCGCAGAAGCGCAGACTACTCCACGCTCACGCTCTTCCTTGCTGAGCTGAGAAATAGCATAATAGGCACCACGAATTTTAAAGGAACGAACACGTTGGGCATTTTCCTTTTTCAAATAAATCTTAGCACCATACTTCTCCGATAAATAATGGTCATAATCAAGCGGTGTATTCACAACCACACCGTTCAAGACTTTATGAGCCTTGATTATATCTTTTGAACTTAACATATAAAACCTCTTTTTCTATAAAAAACAGTCACTAATGACTGTTTTTTTAGTTATTCATCTCCAAAAACTTCAGCAACACTTTCATGATATTTATGAGCCATACGAATTGAAAACTCTTTAGGAAGTTCATAACGATTTGTAGAAATCCAATCATATAACCATTCTGCCAAACTTTCTTCACTATCATTACGATGGAAGATAAAATAGTTTAAAATTTCTTTATATTCTACATCATTCAAATCCAGCGTGTCTACAAATTGACTACGAGGAACAAAATTAGAATCTAATTTTCTTAGTTGATCTGTCAATTCTCCCAATTGTAAATCCAACTGAAAAAATAATTTTTGCAGTTGCCTATCATTCTCATCACATCCTGTCTTGATAGAAAACAAATTGGTAATGTTCATATGATTTCAACTCCTAAATAAGTACATCTAATATCCCACGAATAGCTGAAGCTACTATTTTAGCAAAATTCTTTGCTTTCTAATTAGTTATAGATTTTGAATGCATCATCGTCGTTTTTACCAACGAAAGGCATTGCTTTACGCAATTCTGCACCAACTTTTTCAATTTCAAGGTTAGCTGCTTGTTCACGGTAAGCAGTCAATTTTGGACGTCCAGCTTTATAGTCATTGACAAAGTCATTTGCAAATTTACCATTTTGGATGTCTGCCAAGACAGCTTTCATGTTTTCTTTAACTTGTTCAGTGATTACACGTGGACCTGATACATAGTCACCGTACTCAGCAGTGTTTGAAATTGATTGACGCATTTTCTTGAATCCACCTTCATAGATCAAATCAACGATCAATTTCATTTCGTGAAGAACTTCAAAGTAAGCCAATTCTGGAGCGTAACCTGCTTCTGTCAAGACTTCGAAACCTGCTTCGATAAGGGCAGTCAAACCACCACAAAGTACAGCTTGTTCACCAAACAAATCTTCTTCAGTTTCTTCTTTGTATGTTGTTTCAAGAAGACCTACACGAGCTGCTCCAACACCTTTACACCAGTCCATAGCAATGTTTTTCGCATTTCCTGTTGCATCTTGGTATACGGCGTAAAGAGCTGGAACACCAAATCCTTCTTCATAAGTACGGCGTACCAAGTGTCCTGGTCCTTTAGGAGCACACATGAAGACATCTACATCTGCAGGAACTTTGATAAACTCAAAGTGAATGTTGAAACCATGGGCAAATCCAACTGCATTTCCAGCTTCCAAGTTTGGAGCGATTTCTGCTTCGTACAATTCTTGTTGGATTTCGTCTGGTGCCAAAATCATGATAACATCAGCCAATTTAGTTGCTTCTGCTACTGTATAAGTGTCAAATCCGTCTTCTTTTGCTTTGTCAAAAGATTTACCTGGACGTACACCGATGATGACATCGCGACCTGAATCACGCAAATTTTGCGCATGCGCATGTCCTTGTGAACCATAACCGATAACGGCAATTTTTTTACCGTCAAGTGCTGCTACTTTAACATCTTTTTCGTATTCCATTTGAACTGCCATAGTTTTTCTCTCTTTTCTATTATTTATTGCCTTTTAGGCTGGTTTAACAAATTTAAGTTGGATTTTTAATCACGGGTAAATCCTGTTGCACCCGTACGAGCGATATTGCGAATACCGTATGGTCGAATGACTCGCAATAGAGCTTCACTCTTTTCGGCATTTCCTGTCATTTGAATGGTAATCGAGCTTGGCGCTACGTCTACCACTGTTGCACGGAAAGGTTGAATAATCGCTAGAATCTCAGCTCGCTTCTCAGCTGGCGCTGACATCTTAACCAAAATCACCTCGCGTTCCAAGTGTGGTTTATCCGTAATATCTCGAATGCGAATCACATCAATCTGACGATTGAGCTGCTTGATGATTTGCTCCACTTCATCATGTGAAGCTACATCAATAATAATGGTGATACGCGATACATTCGGATCTTCTGTTGCTCCAACAGAGATGCTTTCGATATTAACCTGACGGCGAGACAGGACACCGGTAAAGCGATTGAGGACTCCCGAACGATTTTGTAGTTTTGCTGTTAACATTCTACGCATGGAACTTCACCCCCAACATCTCATGATTGCTCTTACCAGCTGGCACCATTGGTAACACCTGCTCCTTACGAGAAATATCTACCTCGATTAGCATAGGAACATCCTCAGTGATGACTTCAAGGTCTTGAGCCAAGGTCTCAGGATTGTCAAATTTATAGTTTTTAATACCGTAAGCTTGTGCCATCAATTGGAAATCAGGAAGGGTATCAAAGACTGACTCAGATGTTCTACCTTCATAGAAGGATTCCTGCCACTGACGAACCATTCCAAGTGAGTGGTTGTTCAGCATAACCACCTTGATTGGCACCTTGTAAATGTTCAAAATCGCCAATTCCTGATTAGTCATTTGGAAACCGCCATCCCCAACAAACAAGACTACTTCCTTATCTGGGTTAGCAATTTTAGCCCCGATTGCTGCTGGAATTCCAAATCCCATGGTTCCTAAACCACCTGAAGTCACTAACTGACGTTCATTTTGGTAGGGATAATACTGGGCTGTCCACATTTGGTGTTGACCTACGTCTGTGACCACAATGGCATCTCCGTTAGTTAATTCACCAATTCGTTCAATAACAGCTTGCGGTTGAACTACACGCTCTTTCTTATCATAAGAACGAACGCGGTTCTTGTCTTTGGTAACTTTTTCAATCCATTTCTCAGTATTGTTATGAACTGTTGGTTCTGCTAGCAACATTTGCAAGGCTTTCTTAGCATCTCCAACTACAGGAATATCTGCACTGATAATCTTACCAATCTCAGCTGGGTCAATATCAATGTGAGCAACCTTAGCATTCTTAGCAAAAGTCTTTGGATTCCCCGTCAAACGGTCATCGAAACGGCAACCAATACTAATCATAAAGTCCGCTTCCGTCATGGCAATATTAGCTGCGAATGACCCGTGCATGCCTCCCATTCCAAGGAAGAGTGGATGACTCGTTGCAATCGTTCCTTGTCCCAAAAGACTGGTTACCACCGGAATTTGATAGCGTTCTGCAAATTCATTTAATTCTGCAGCAGCTTCAGCATAACTAATTCCACCACCAGCTAGCAAGACTGGCTTTTTAGCCTTGGATAATTGCTTCAAGATTTTCTTGATTTGCATATCATTTGGCTCAAGAGTCGGCTGATAGCTTGGTAGGTTCACTTCTGATGAATAGATGAAGTCTGTTTCTAAAGCAGATACGTCTTTAGGTAGGTCAATTACAACTGGCCCTGGACGGCCTGTAGTTGCGATATGGACAGCTTCCGTAATGATACGAGGAATATCAGCTGTCTCACGAACTTGGTAATTGTACTTAGTGATTGGCATGGTAATTCCCACGATGTCTGCCTCCTGAAAGGCATCCTTCCCAATCCCTGCTCGCGCCACCTGACCTGTAAAGACCAAAAGGGGAACACTATCGCTCATGGCATCCGCAATCCCTGTAATGGCATTTGTTGCTCCCGGTCCGCTAGTAACGACGGCAACACCCAACTTTCCAGTTGATTTAGCATAACCTTCAGCTTCATGCAGACAGCCTTGCTCATGGCGTCCTAGAATGTGGCGAATGCCTTTAAAATTATATATCGCATCATAAAAAGGCAAGACTGCACCACCAGGATAGCCAAAGATGGTATCAATTCCTAAATCACGAAGTGTTTCCAAAACTAGGTCAGACCCCGTCTTAGGAGATTCTAAACTGATTTTCTCCATTGTTCCCCTTTCTTTCCTCTTAAAAATAACTTGTTACTATCATACCACTTTTTCAAAATTTTTCAAGACAAAAGAAGAAATTTTCTGAATTTTCTATTTTAACGTTTATTTATGAATGTTATTTTGGTTTTTATTTAAAAGATACCGATTTCATTATTTAAAAAGAAAAAAAGAACTGATTTCTCAGTCCTTCATTAATCTTATTCTACACTAAATAGGTATGGGTAAACAGGTTGTTGACCTTGGTGAATCTCGACTTCAACGTCTTCGAATTCTTCTGCGATTTCTTGAGCAATTTCATTGGCAAGTTCTTCGCTTCCGTCTTCACCGACATAGAAGGTTACGATTTCACTATCTTCATCCAACATATGTTTCAAAGTTTCTGTCAAGGTTTGGTGCATGTCAGGGTTTGACACGAGAATTTTCCCATCCACCATACCTAGATTATCATTTTCATGGATTTCTAAGCCATCAATGGTTGTATCACGCACAGCTGTTGTGACGCTTCCGCTAACGACATCGCTAAGAGCAGCTGTCATACGCTCTTGGTTTTCTTCGATGGACTTACTTGGATCAAAAGCAAGAAGACTTGTCAAACCTTGAGGAAGAGTGCGAGCTTCCACCACTACTGCTGGTTGCTCCAAAACTTCTGCTGCAGATTGAGCTGCCATGAAGATGTTTTTGTTGTTTGGCAGGAAGATAATGTTACGAGCGTTGACCTGTTCAACAGCCTTGATAAAGTCTTCTGTTGAAGGGTTCATGGTTTGACCGCCTTCGATAACATAATCCACACCTTGAGAACGGAAGATATCTGCTAGACCTTTACCAGCCACCACGGCAATCAAAGCATACTCTTTTTCTTCAGCTGGCTTGCTAACTTGAGCAGCTTCTTTCTCAACCTGTGCTTCGTGTTGGTTACGCATATTGTCAACTTTTACCTTGACCAAGCTACCATATTTGAGACCTTCTTGCATGACAAGTCCTGGATCTTCTGTATGGACATGGACTTTGACGATTTCATCATCATTGACAACGAGGAGAGAATCTCCAAGTTCATTCAAGTAGTTACGGAATTCATCGTAGTCAAAGTCTTTGGCATAGGTTGGACCTTGCTTAAGAGCAACCATGATTTCAGTACAATAACCAAAGGTAATGTCCTCAGTCGCTACATGACCAGCTACAGACTTGTGGTGTTCCGCATTGATCATTTCACTCATATTAGCAGGAGTGGCTACAAAGTCCTCAGATGCAATATATTCGCCAGTAAGGGCTGAAAGGAAACCTTCGTAGATGAAGACCAGTCCTTGACCACCTGAGTCCACAACACCAACTTCCTTCAATACTGGAAGCATGTCCGGTGTTTTAGCTAGAGCTGTTTTAGCACCTTCTAAAGCTGCACGCATGACTTCAACAGCGTCATCTGTTTGCTCAGCCTTTTTCTTAGCACCGATAGCAGCACCACGAGAAACTGTCAAAATCGTTCCTTCAACTGGTTTCATAACGGCCTTATAAGCAACTTCCACACCTGATTGGAAAGCAAGGGCCAAGTCTTGACCTGTTAACTCGTCTTTATCCTTGATGGCTTGTGAAAATCCACGGAAAAGCTGAGACGTAATAACACCTGAGTTCCCACGCGCACCCATCAAAAGCCCTTTAGCAAGAATGCTCGCTACCTCTCCAACTGTAGAAGCTGGCTTGTCTGCAACTTCTTTAGCTCCATTTTCAATGGTCATTCCCATATTTGTCCCGGTATCTCCATCTGGAACGGGAAAGACGTTTAATGAATTGACATATTCAGCTTGCTTATTCAAGCGAGTTGATGCAGCCTGCACCATTTCTTGAAATAAGCTAGTAGTAATTTTTGACACGATTATTCTCCTACAACTTTGATATTTTGAATGTAGACATTTACAGTCTGAGCAGTAATTCCAAGTTGGTTTTCCAAACTAAAGGCAACACGCTCTTGAATGTTTTTTGACACTTCACTAATCTTTGTTCCGTAGCTCAACACGGTATACACATCAACTGCAATGCTGCCATCTTCGGCTGCCTTTACGACGACACCTTTAGAATAATTTTCCTTACCTAGAAGGGCTTGAAAATTATCTTTGAGGGCATTTTTACTAGCCATACCGACCACACCAAAAATTTCAGTTGCTGCTCCACCTACGACGGTTGCAATCACTTCATCTGTTAGTTCGATTTGACCATCTTTTGTATTAATTTTTACAGTCATCCTTTTTACCTCAACTAGTTGATACTCTATTTTATCATATTTCAGCCCAAGTGTAAAAGCAGAATACTGTATCAGCGGATATTTACTCTGCTTTTAAAATAATTTTTTCGATATGACAAAAGAAAAAGACCCTGAGGTCTCCTTGCTTTTATTATTAAACGCGTTCAACTTTACCTGATTTCAAAGCACGAGCTGAAGCCCAAACTTTTTTAGGTTTACCATCGATAAGAACAGTAACTTTTTGAAGGTTTGGTTTTACGGCACGTTTTGTTTGGTTCATCGCGTGTGAACGGTTGTTTCCTGATACAGTCTTACGACCTGTAAAGTAACATACTTTAGCCATTTGTGTTTTCCTCCTATTAGATCTAATATAGCGGATGTGCTAGCACCACATACCGTACTATGTTATCACACTTTCTTCATTTTTGCAAGGGAATTGGAAGATTTTTTTATTTATTTGTGATTAGGCTAACTTCTCAAAGTAA